>JAYVUJ010000252.1:0-3550 GCA_043788035.1 Ferruginibacter sp.
AAGAAGAAGTAGGCCATGTAAAATGCGGAGGTTACAAAAAATGCCTGCGTATCATTTTTTAATTCGCAAGCTAATTTCAAAAATTGAATAAGCGAGCCATTAAGCCAGGTAACAAACCCTAAAGTAAAATATAGAATCCCAATTATAATAAGTGCGTAACGATTTGTGGTTGCCGGTGTATTGGTCTGCATAAAAAGATTTTGGTTATGACACAATATAAACTATCTGCTACCAAAAATCATGCTTTTGGTTGCTCAAACGTTTGCGTAGATTTATCTTCTTTATTTACTTGAACAGGGTAACCAAAAATAAAATGTTGCAAAAAATATCTTTGTTCAGTCGATTTTTTAAGTATTCATCTTATTTTAAAATTGGAACAAACGTTTGCTAAGTAGCAATTACCTCTTACTGCCATCACACATTTTTTTTCATCAATTAAATAAGTTTACTTTATTAAATAAGTGGCTTAAAAAGAGAAAGAAATTGTACTTTGATATTGTATCTGCATGAAGCCTGTAAATAATTTTGTGAGTTATAATTAATAAATTAGTTTATTAATTATAATTAAATTAAAAAATTAATTTTGTAAAAAATCGTTTATGAAGCATAAAATCGACTTTACCGATTCCCTGGAAAAAATCGCTGTAAAAATTTTTCCTACTTCAGCATGCGGCTCTTTATATGTAGCGCAGGAAATAGCTAACTTAATTAAAGAAAAAGAAGCTGTTGGCAAAAAATGCATTGTTGGGCTTGCCACAGGCTCATCACCCAAAACCTTATATGCAGAATTGGTTAGGATGCACCAGGAAGAAGGCTTAAGCTTTAAAAATGTTATCACTTTTAACCTGGACCAATATTATCCGATGGAAGCCGATGCCTTACAGAGCTACCATTATTTTATGCGTAAAAATTTATTTGAGCATACTGATATTGACCCCAACAATTATTTTGTGCCAGATGGAATGGTGCCAAAAGATAAAGTAAAAGCACATTGTGCAGCCTACGAACAAAAAATTGCCGATGCTGGCGGGCTGGATTTACAGATACTCGGTATTGGCACCAATGGCCATATCGGTTTTAACGAGCCTGGCAGCGGCATCTATACAAAAACAAGGCTGATAACTTTGGATAACAGCACCCGTATTGCAAATGCCTACGAATTTGGCAACATGAGCCAGGTGCCACGTATGGCAATTACAATGGGGATAAGCACCATCTTAAAATCTAAAAGAATAATTTTAATGGCCTGGGGGCAAACAAAGGCACCCGTCATACAAAAGGCAGTTGAAGATGACGATACCGAAGAAATACCCGCATCTTTATTACAAAACCACGATAACTGTACGTTTGTAATTGATGAAACCTGCGCCAGCGAATTATCAAGGTTTAAAAAACCATGGCTTACAGGCGAGTGTACTTGGACAGAACAAATGATTCGCCGAGCAGTAGTTAACCTTGCCATGCAGTTAAAAAAACCCGTGCTAAGCCTTACCAATATTGATTATAACGATAATGGGCTTAGCGACCTGCTGGTAGAAAAAGGCGACGCCTACGAAATTAACCTGCAAGTATTTTATATATTAAGAGATAGCATTACCGGCTGGCCTGGAGGAAAACCATCTGCCCAAAGGATTAGCCACCCTGAACGAAGCGAGCCTTTCCCTAAAAAAGTAATCCTTTTTTCGCCCCACCCGGATGATGATATTATTAGTATGGGCGGTACGTTTATGCGCCTGCACGACCAGGGGCACGAGGTACACCTTGCTTACCAAACAAGTGGAAATATTGCTGTAACTGACGAATTTGTAACCAGGTTTATTGATTTTGCAGTAGGTTTTGAAAGTATGTTCGACATTGATGAGACTAAAAGCAAAAGTATTCTTGAAAATGCTATTTCATTTTTAAAAACAAAGAAGTCAACCGAAAAAGACACTAATGAAATACGCGCTATTAAAGGCTTGATTAGAAGGTGCGAAGCAAAAGCAACTTGTAAATATGTAGGGCTTACAGATAGCCAGATACATTTTCAAAACCTGCCTTTTTACGAAACCGGCACTATTGAAAAAAAGCCGATGGGCGAAGAAGATGTTGAAATAACAATGTCACTTTTAAGGGAACTGCAGCCACAGCAAATTTATTGTGCCGGCGATTTTGCTGATCCCCATGGTACCCATAAGGTTTGTTTTGATGTAGTTATTGAAGCGTTAAAAAGAATAAAGGAAGCCAACGAGCCATGGGTTGGCAATTGCTGGTTATGGTTATATAAAGGCGCTTGGCAGGAGTGGGATATCGCTGAAATTGAAATGGCGATACCAATGAGCCCTGACCAGGTTGTAAAAAAACGCAACGGTATTTTTATACATCAATCACAAAAAGACAGTATTCCTTTTCAAGGTTCGGACGACAGGGAATTTTGGCAACGTGCTGAAGAACGTAATGCCAATACCGCAAAGCTATATGCACAGCTTGGGCTTACGCAATTTGCAGCTATGGAAGCATTTGTAAGATGGCACTTTTAAGCAATAACTATATTAAGGGGTAGTGAAAGTGAGGTGCAATTGTACCTCACTTTTTGTTTTGATGGTATTTTTATAAAATACAAACTAACCCATAATATTAGCAACCTACAAATTGCAAAGCAATGCATGTCTTATCTCTCAAACTTTTTTTAGTCAATTTATTAGTTTTAAAATCATTATATCTTAAAGTTGGGATAGAACAGGTTATCGTAAGGTGATATTTCTACAGGTATAATTCTCAAATGCACTATTGGGATACATGCGAGGAAAATGCTTCCCATTATAATTTAAATGTAGGTTTAAAAAATTTTGGCACAATTTTTTGTACATCGTATTTGGTTTTTCATAGGATATTGGACAAAAAACGAGGCTGGATTTCTATCCGGGCTTCTTCTTTTAAAAATTAATGTTACTTATAAGTTTATTAAAAAACTTAACTGAAAAATTCATTTGTATGAGTGCTAAAAGAAATTTACTGATTGGTGTAGGTGTTGGCGCAGTATTAGGAATATTGTTTGCCCCCCATAAAGGATCAAAAACCAGAAAAAAACTCGCTCAAAGAGGTGCGGAATTTAAAGTTGGCTGGGAAAATTTAAAAGAATCTGTTAGCAATACTTTTTCCAAAGCAGCAATCGAATCAAATGAGTACATTGATGATAGCGAAACCCCGGCTTATATAAATTCATCCATGCAGGAAGAGTGGAGAGGCAATGATATTAGCGGTGATTGGAAACCATAAAATAGATCTATTTTAAATATCAATATCAAGCCTAGCGATCGCCAGGCTTTTTTTATAAATCTTTATCGATTTTGTTCATAATAGTTGATGGCAATAGCTTTTTTAAGCAATGCTGTTTGCGTTCCATTAGTTAAAGGGCTACCAACGGCATTAACAGCAGCTGTTAACTGTTCCATAGTCCTAATACCAATAATAGCAGCCGATATAGCTGTATTGCTCAGTACAAATTTAATTGCCATTGACGCAGTATCAGTTATGACATTTTCCACATTTTTTATTGCTTTAGCTGCAG
>JAYVUJ010000253.1:0-6418 GCA_043788035.1 Ferruginibacter sp.
AACCTGATGCATGCATCGTTGCTTACCGCCGCATGGAGCATTAAAGAATCTTTATTTAAATGGTATGGAGATGGGCAGGTAGATTTTAAAAAGCACCTGAATATTGACCAGATTGTTTTATCAAGCGACAGCGCCATTGCCCGTTGTACTTTTTTTAAACAGAAGCCGATTGCGCTGGAAGTACATTTTTTGTTTATGGATAATAATTGTTTAGCGTGGGTGGTGAGTTAGGATGACGATTAATTCCATATTTTCCGAAATTAGAAAATATGATTATAAATGTAATAAAAACAGAAAAATATTATCAGGAAGCAATGAGTGGGCTTGAGATTATTTTCGACAGCAAATTTGGTTCGCCGGAAGTAAAGCAATTGGAAGTTTTTGGTAGGATGATAGGCGAGTATGAGGATGAACATTATCCGGTTGGGCTGCAGGAAGTTAATACTCGTATTTAATAATTTACATAAAAAAAAGATGCCACTTTTTTAAGGCGGCATCTTTTTTATGGAATAGTTTTTTTCAAATCTACGCCTGCTCAATCAACTGTATCTCCGCCATCACTTTTACTTCGTCGCTTAAAAGTATGCCACCAGCCTCAGTTGCAGCGTTCCAGGTTAAGCCAAAATCTTTACGGTTAATTTTCCCGTTGATGGTAAAGCCAGCCTTGGTATTGCCATAACCGTCTTTTACAACGCCACCAAACTCTACGGACATTTTTACATTTTTAGTTATATCACGGATGGTAAGGTCGCCATATAAATTATAGCTGCCATCGTTGTCTACTGCTTCCGCCTTGGTAGTGGTAAACTTAATTTGCGGGTAGTTTGCTGCATCAAAAAAATCTGGCGACTTTAAATGCCCATCCCTTTGCTCGCTGCCTGTAGTAATAGACTCTACGTCAGCGGTAAAAGTAACTTTCGCTTTTGAAAAATCCTCACTTTCTGTTTCAACAGAAGCCTGAAAGATATTAAAACTGCCGCTAACATTTGTAATCATCAAATGCCTTATCTTAAATTGTACGTCACTGTGCGTAGGGTCTATTGCCCATGATCTTGTTGCCATAATTTTTGTTTTAGGCGCAAGTTAATTAAATTAATGTTTAAACATCGAAATAAGGTTGTTAAATTGTTTGCCTCAGGTTATTTAAAAATAAATAACCTTTTTTTCTTTATTACTTAATACGGCAGCTTCAATAACCTGTATGGTGCAAATTCCTTCAGCGGCTGTTACCGGCACTTGTTTGCCATTAGCCAAAGCCTGATAAATGCCTTCGTAATAATCGCCATAATTGCCTGTGGCCGAAGGAATATTTTCCCTTATCACGTTGCCATCTTTTTCCGTATGCAATAAGCCCTGTCCGCTTTCTGGCTCTGTGCCCCATTTTGCGCCGCCGGGTTTTTTACCGGCTATAAGGTCTGCTTCCTGCACATCTGCCCTTGGCTTTATAAACGATCCTTTAAGCCCGTGTACCAGGTTAGCTGGTATGGCTTCCCGTACCGAACTGCTTGCTTTTAGTACCACCCTAAAAGTTGGATAATACAATAGCAGGCTAAAATTATCATCTACTTTAGATAAAGGGCGGGTTATGCGTATATCTGCAAAAACACTTTGCGGCATGCCAAATATTACCAATGCTTCATCGACTAAATGTGGACCTAAGTCCATTAATAAACCAGCCCCCGGGGCAGGGGTTTCCTTATGCACTTTGGGCCCAACAAAAGGCTTAAAGCGGTCATAATGAAATTCTGCTTCTACAATACCCCCTAATAAATTATCGGCAATAACCTGTTGTACTGTCCTTAAATCACTGTCGTAGCGGCGGTTTTGGTACACGCTTATCATTTTGCCTTGTTTTTCAGCCAATGCTTTTAATTCTTTTCCTTCTTGAGAGGTAGTTGTAAAAGCTTTTTCCACCACTATATTTTTGCCTGCAAGCAAAGCTTTTTTTGCATAGTCAAAATGTGTATCGTTGGGCGTATTTACAATTACCAAGTCAATAGTTTGGTCTGCTAAAACCGCTTCTAAGGTTGCGTATGATGTAACCTCCGGGTAATCTTCCTGTATTTTTTTGCTGGATCTTTCCCAGGCGCCGGCCAATTGAAACCCGGGATGTGTTACAATAAATGGTGCATGAAAAACTTTGCCCGACATGCCATAAGATAATAAGGCGGTTTTAATAATTCGCATGGTAATCAATTTATTTAAATGAATAGAATTTCAGTATTCTTTTACAAAAACAAACATCAGCTTTTAATTACTTGTTTCAAACCACAGTTTTGCCGGGTCATCCCAATCGCCGTTGTAATTAATAGTTAGTTCTTCGCCTTTCTTTATGTGCTTTACTGTTTTAATTGCAATAAGGCCTTTCTCAAAATCCATAAAATATTCACAATTGCTTTTATAGCTATGGTTATATATTGATACCAGTCCCAACGCCATACAGCATCTGTCTTTAAGCGTTCCCCATTCAAAAATATAATCGTGCAGCAAAGTTTTATCCAGGTGCTGCCGGTCTTCCTGGCTCATTACAATTACCGGCGAAATTTCAATAACAGTATCTGCTTCTATTTTCTTTCGTGTAAAAATACCCCTGCCTTTTGTGGGCGTATCATTAATATATAAAAAGGCATTTAACATAACATTCAATTAAAAATAAAATGGAGTAATTTGCAAGTTAGTACAACATGTATGATTAACGATGTGAGATTTGAGATTTGAGATATGCAATACCTTAATCATTTAAAAAAGTAAGCATCCCGTATCCAACATCAAAAATAATATCCTATAGCAGAAATAAATTTTATGTCCTTAGAAAATAATATCAGATGCCTTTAGAAGTAAACGACATATCCATACAACAGCAGTTTGAAGAAATAATAGCTTCAGAAGAAAAATTGAAGATAAAGGAGTTTTTAAACGACCAGAATATAAGTGATGTTGCGGAGCTGATATACGATAATGAAGATTTTGAAACACAGATCATCAGCCATCTTTCAATGCACCGTGCTGCCAGCGTGTTTAAAATATTGGAATTATCAACCCAAAAAAGAATTGTAAAAAATTTGCCGGCTTTTAATACGGCCGAATTATTGAACGAGTTGCCACCCGATGACCGTACTGCATTTTTAAGCGAACTACCTAGCAATGCAGTAAGGGAATTAGTTAAGACTTTAAACCCCGAAGAAAGAAAAGTAACCTTATCCTTGCTCGGATATCCTGAAGGGAGCGTGGGCAGGCTGATGACGCCGGATTACATTTATGTGTACGAGCATGATACCGTAGAAGATGTATTGAACACCATCCGCAAGTATGCGAAAAATACAGAAACGATAGATGTTATTTATGTTATAAACGATAAAGGTGAATTGCTGGATGATATAAGGATAAAGGACTTCATCATGGCATCGGCAGATATAAGAGTGGACGAACTGATGGACGGCAGGGTAATTACCTTGCATGCCGAAGATGACCAGGAAGTTGCCAATGAAGCCTTTAAAATGAACAACCGCGTAGCCTTGCCCGTAGTTAGCAGAAGCAATAAATTATTGGGCATTGTAACCATTGATGATGTACTGTGGGTTGCCAATGAAGAGTTTAGCGAAGACATGCAAAAAATGGGCGGTACACAAGCGCTGGACGAACCCTACCTTGATATGCCACTCTTTAAACTATTTAGAAAACGCATTGGCTGGCTGGTAGTTTTATTTTTAGGTGAAATGTTTACCGCCACAGCAATGAGTTATTATGAAGATGAAATTCAAAAAGCTGTAGTGCTTGCTTTATTTATACCGCTTATTATCAGCAGCGGTGGCAATACGGGTTCGCAGGCTGCCACCTTAATTATACAGGCTATGGCCGTAGGCGAAATTACGCTTGCTAATTGGTGGCGGGTTATGCGCCGCGAAATTTTACAAGGGCTAATGCTTGGGTCTGTATTGGGTATCATTGGTTTTACAAGGGTTATTATTTGGGCTCACATCTTACCAAAAACATACGGTGCCCATGCTAGTTTAATTGCATTTACGGTTGGTTTTTCTTTAGTTGGTGTAGTGCTTTGGGGCACGCTAACCGGCTCTATGCTGCCGTTATTGTTAAAAAGGTTAGGCGCAGACCCCGCTGTAAGTTCCGCACCTTTTGTAGCAACGTTGGTAGATGTTACCGGGCTGGTAATTTACTTTTCCGTAGCCTATGTATTTTTACAGGGTATATTGTTGTAGCGATAAACTGCTGCACTGCAAATGCTAATCTTGGTAACAGATAGTTGACATTAGGTTTGCGTCATTTAATAGTTATGTATTTGTCAATGCCATTAGGTTAAGGCATTTTCTCTGTTTTAAAGAGGGTTTGTACGAGGTAAAGACAAACATATAAATCCTAAACTTAAAAGCATTTATTTGTTTGTCCATTTTTTTTGCTCCAGCTAAAAAGCTATGGGCAACATCGTTGTGTCACTCGCTTGTACAAAAATAGCTATGAGCAACTTTTATCTACTTTTATGGGGCTTATGCGAAAAATTAAAGCCCTACTTTGATTATGCTTCAGCTTACAGGCAGTAGTTAAGCCAATGTGAATACTTGTTTGCTGTAATTGAATAAAAATAAATATTGATAGCATTTTGTTACTTTGCAGTTGTAACTCGTCCGGTCGGCTTTATTACACTTCCCTTAGTTGCAACGGTTATGCGTACAACGCCAAAGAAGTTGAACAATAACTTGCTGCCGGGCTTAAAAAAATAATTAACTTATGTGTGGAATAGTAGGATACACCGGTCCAAGGGAAGCTTACCCAATTGTAATTAAAGGCTTAAAAAGATTAGAATACCGCGGCTACGACAGTACCGGTGTAGCCTTGCTAAATGGCAGTTTAAAAGTATTTAAAAAGAAAGGGCGTGTGGCAGAATTGGAAGAATGGGTAGTGGGCAAAGACCTGCACGCACATACCGGCATTGGGCACACACGCTGGGCTACACATGGCGAGCCTAATGATAAAAATGCACATCCCCATACATCTAAAAGCGGCAAAATCGCAATGATACACAATGGTATTATTGAAAACTATGCACAAATAAAAAAAGACCTTACAAAAAAGGGCTACACGTTTACCAGCGATACCGATACAGAGGTATTGCTGAATTTTATAGAAGATATAAAAGAAAATAACCACTGTAGCCTGGAAGAAGCTATCCGCATTGCTTTAAAAAGAGTTACCGGTGCGTACTGCATATTGCTTATTGACCAGGATGACCCTGGCACAATCATCGCCGCAAGAAAAGGCAGCCCATTGGTTATCGGCGTTGGCAAGGGCGAACATTTTTTAGGAAGCGATGCCACGCCCATGCTGGAATACACCAAAGAAGTAGTATATGTAAATGATTATGAATTAGCCATTGTAAGGCCAGACGAACTGATACTGAAAAACCTCGGCAACGAAAAAATAACGCCCTTTGTTACCAAGCTTGACATGGAATTATCTGCCATTGAAAAAGGCGGCTATGAACATTTTATGCTGAAAGAAATTTTTGAACAGCCAAGCACTATACTCGATTGCCTGCGGGGCCGTTTAAATGCAAGTGCTGGTACCATTACCATGAGCGGCGTACAGGATAATATGGAAGCTTTTAAAGCTGCCCAACGTATTATTATTGTGGCTTGCGGAACCAGTTGGCATGCGGGCCTGGTGGCAGAATATATCATTGAAGAATTATGCCGCACGCCTGTGGAAGTGGAGTATGCATCAGAATTTAGGTACCGCAACCCTGTTATTAACAAAGGCGATATAATTATTGCCATATCGCAAAGTGGCGAAACGGCCGATACGCTGGTGGCTATTGAAAAAGCAAAAGAACAAGGCGCAATAATTTTTGGGATTGTAAATGCTGTTGGCTCCTCAATAGCAAGGCTTAGCCATGGCGGCGCCTACACCCACTCCGGTACAGAAATTGGCGTAGCAAGCACTAAAGCTTTTACTGGTCAGTTAGCAGTTTTAACAATGATGGCATTAAAAATAGCCAAAGAAAAAGGGACGATATCAGGTGAACGGTACGCTAAACTATTGTTTGAGCTGGATGCTATACCAGAGAAGGTAGAAGCTTTATTGAAAAATACAGACTCTCTAAAAGTGATCGCGGAAAAATATAAAGGTGCCAATGATGCCTTATTCCTGGGCCGTGGCTACAATTTTCCCATTGCATTGGAGGGCGCTTTAAAACTTAAAGAAATAAGCTACATACATGCAGAAGGTTACCCTGCCGCAGAAATGAAACATGGCCCTATAGCATTGGTAACAGAAATTTTGCCGGTATTTTTTGTGGCCACAAAAGATGCCTACCACGAAAAAATTGTAAGCAACATACAGGAAATAAAAGCCAGGAAAGGCAAAGTGATCGCCATAGTTTCTGAAGGCGATGAAATTATACCCG
>JAYVUJ010000254.1:0-12735 GCA_043788035.1 Ferruginibacter sp.
CCTCCCCCTACAGCACTTCAATTAACTTAAACCCGTACTGGTATTGCCTTTACGGGTTTTTTGTTTTTTTCAGGTTTCACTACGTAGTAAAAAGTTAAAATAGTAATGGCATTATTTGTTAAATAAACAAAGGCTCCTTAGAAGCCCAAAATTAATATTTTAGTCGCACGCGTAACAGACAGGTATATACAATTTTCAATAGGGGAGTTGTTAACAAAAGTAAATATTGTACGCGTGTATCAGATAGTGGCAAATTAAAAAAAGCTGTAAGATT
Organism: Ferruginibacter sp.; assembly: GCA_043788035.1. Lineage (GTDB taxonomy): Bacteria > Bacteroidota > Bacteroidia > Chitinophagales > Chitinophagaceae > Ferruginibacter. The sequence goes on from JAYVUJ010000254.1 coordinate 275, forward strand.
ATAGGCCTTCGCCATCAATCATAGCTAACAAGCCGTCGCGGTAACGGGTGTAAGGTATAGATACATTAAGATAAACCAATAGCCCACCTGCATAGGGGAGATGCAAGCCCGCCGTTTCTGCATTTACAAAGTTCAACTTCCTTGCTTTTGTCCAGATTTGAAATTCTTTTTTACTTTAAGATTGTATCATTTTTTTAAAATTTAGTTGTCAAATAATTTTTTGCCTCTATCTGCAAAACAAATTGCGGCACATTTTAGGTATTTAGGCAGCTTATCGGCTCCAATACATAATATTGCCTGTTGCCCTTAAACATGGAGTCTGAAGCTAAATGGTTTGTTCTATTTTTTCTTTAAAAAATTTAATGTCAAAGGGTTTTTCAATATAGCCATTAGCATTTACTCTTTTACAAATCTCTTTAATTTCTGCATTGGCTGAAAAAAGTAAAATAGGAATAACACTGGTAGCAGGATTTGCTTTGATCAGAGCTATAGCTTTTTCTCCACCAATTTCCGGAATCCAAAGATCCATTATAATCAAGTCGGGTTTTAGGTTATTAATGTCGCTTATTACATTTTCACATCGTGATAAAGTTTCTACCTTATACGGACTTTTGGCTAATATTTTCCTGCACACGAATAACATTTCCTGGTTATCATCGTAGATTAAAATACACTTTTCGCTGATATCTTCATGCGCTGCTGCAGCAGATGATTGGTTAGTTTCCATGTTATTTTATTCGTTTACTTTATTATTTAAGGGTATAGTAAAATAAAATGTACTTCCAACTCCTGATTCACTTTCTGCCCAAAGTTTCCCATGATGGCGTTGGATAATTTCATGAGAAATAAACAACCCAATGCCCAAACCCTGAAAGTGTACTGCATGCTCTTCAATACGATGGTATTTGTCGAATATTTTACCAAGGCTGTGCTGGGCAATTCCGATACCAAAATCTTTTACTGAAACCTGTATGGTATCTATTTGCTGCTCCATTGATATAACAACTTTATCGGCACTGGGTGAATACTTTATAGCATTGTTTAATAAATTTACAACTACTTGCTGCAGCCTTTCTTTATCACCACATACTTCATTACAAGCTTTGCATATTTTTATAATAACATGTGTAGATGAAGTAAGTTGTATGTCTTCGACAGTTGTATTAATCATATCATTAAAATTAAAAGTAGTATTTTTAAAATTCAATTTGCCAATCCGTATCTTACTTACATCTAGTAATTCGCCTATCAACTCATTAAGCCTTTCAACAGACTGGCTTGCTTTTTTTGTGTAAAGGCAAGCCTCTTCATTTTTTTCATCCAAAGAAAGCTCCAGCATTTGCAAATAGGCTTTAGCAGTGCTAACCGGCGTTTTCATTTCATGGCTGGCAATACTTATAAATTCATCCTTTTTTTCTTCTCTAATTTTTTGTTCTTGTATATCTGTGAAGGCGCCTACCCATTTTACAATATTATTTTCTTTATCCAACACAGGAACTCCCTTTACGGAATGCCATCTATATTCACCATTTTTATTTTTAAGGCGAACATCAAAATTGTAAATATTTCCCGTGAGTAAACTGTTACCCCACGCTGCGGTTATACCTTCGTAATCATCTGGATGCACAATTGCTCTCCATGCTTTTTCGCCTCCAGACTCCATGCCCGAATATTCTTTCCATCTGAAAGATGCAAACTCTACATTCCCCTGTGCATCTGTTCCCCAGACCAATTGAGGTAAGGTTTGAACAAGAGAACGGAAGCGTTCTTCACTTTCTTCAATTTTTATACGGGCATTTACCTGCTCTGTTACTTCATTCGCCACCACAATAATGCCTGAAATATTTTTATTCTCTTTATACAATGGTTCATAAACAAAATTTACAACAATTTCTTGAGGCACTCCATTTCTAACAAGGTTAAGCGGCACTTCATTTCCAAAAAAAGATATTCCTGTTTCATAAACTCCGTTAAGCAGTTCTTCAAACCCTTGTGCCGCAGCATCAGGCATAGCTTCAAATATCGGCTTGTTCATTAATTGATCAGCCGTTTTTCCCCACAACTCAAACATTTTTGTATTGGCAACTTCAACAACGTAATTGCTACCACTCAATAGACAAATGGCTACAGGAGCATGCTTTACAAAATTGCGAAGTTGTGCATCACTGTGTTCCGATTTTTTTCTCGCATCCTCACGCTGGTTCTTTGTCCTTATTTGCGAATCTATCCGTGCAATTAATTCTTTTGATGAAAATGGTTTTACCAGGTAATCATCAGCGCCTGTTTGATATCCTTCAATTTTTGGTTCTTCGCCTGCACGGGCAGTTAGGAATATAACAGGAATATTTTCAGTTTTGGGATTTTGTTTTATTTCTTCTAAAAGTTGCACACCATCCATCACAGGCATCATAATATCACTTAGCACCAATGATGGTTTATGTTCGTTTATTTTATCAAGTGCATCCATCCCATCAATAGCAAGCATAGTTTTATATTTGGCTCCAATCACCGATTGCAGGTGCTGCCGCATATCGGCATTATCATCAACAATTAAAATAAGTTCGTTTGAAAGAGAAGTTTGTTCACCGTTTATTTGGGGTGCAGCATTGGGATCAATCAATGTTGCAAAATCTGCGGCATAAGTTTCTAAAATACTATCAGGGTATACATCTTCACTTTCTTTAATTTTTGTTTCGGGCAAATGGGCTTTACCAAAAGGAATGGTAACGGTAAAAGTGCTGCCTTTTCCTTCATTGCTTTGAACATTTATACTGCCACCATGCAGATTCACTAATTCTTTTACCAATGATAATCCAATACCTGTGCCTTCATAACTTCTGCCTACTGCATTTGCTACACGATGAAAGCGGTCAAACATTTTGGGCAATTCATTTTGAGGAATCCCTAAGCCTGTATCATTTATTTTTAGTACGGCTGTATTATCTTTAGTAGAAAGTGATACCGTAATTTCTCCTACAAGCGTATATTTAAAAGCGTTTGATAGAAGATTGAATACAATTTTTTCCCACATCTGCCGGTCAACATACACTGGTTGAATTGCTTCATCGGCATTCACAATTAATTTTAAACCTGATTTTTCTATAAGTGAACGAAAGTTGGATGCAAGTTTTATGGTGTATTCGCTGATGTCAGTAAGCACATAAGCTCCCTGCTGCCTGCCGCTTTCAATACGGCTGAAATCAAGCAACGAATTTACCAGCCGAAGCAGTCTCATAGCATTGCGGTGGGTGGTTTCAAGGTGCTGCTTATCCTCCCCGTTAATGGTTGCTTTTGTCAGCAATTCTTCAAGAGGACCAAGTATGAGTGTAAGCGGTGTGCGAAACTCATGACTGATGTTGGAGAAGAAAACGGTTTTGGCTTTATCAAGTGCTTCCATTTCTTCTACTCTTTTGCGCTCGGTTTCATACGCAAGCGCATTATTTACCCCCTGCGAAATTTGCTCGCTAACCAGATTAACAAAGTTGCGGTAGCTATCATCAAATTTTCTATAAGGATTTAATCCAATGGTAAGAATGGCATGCGGATAATTTTTGTTCAGATTTTTTATAGGCACATGCACGTATTCGTTAGGCATAATATCCCAGTAGCCTTTTGGGAAATCTTTCCAGCGGCCATCATTTACTATATGCACAATGGTGTTTTCTTCTATTGCCCTGGTAATGTTTTTTATATTAACTGTGTTGCTTCTTAAATCAAGGTTATTAATCGGTTCTATTTCGGGATGTGTTTTATCAATGCCGGCTGTTGCGCACAATTGAGCAGTATTTCCGGCTGCATCAATTTTATAAATGATGGCAAAAGGAAAATCTTTTTTGTTTTCAGAAAGAGCAAGCAAAGCGTTTTCGTAAACTGAATTTACCGAATTAGATGCCAAAGAATAGGAACTGATTTTTTGAAGTGTTTCAAGTGCCCTTTGGTTGATAACTTGATTGGTAATTTCATGTACGTTAGCCAGTACACCACCAATTCCATTGAGTGCTGTGCTATCGGGCACGGGGCTGTAAGCAGCGGTAAAATAAGTTTCTTCTGTAAAGTTTTTTCGGTGAAGCTGCAACAGAATATTGTCCAACCAGGTGGGCTCACCACCGTTGTAAGGGGTATCAATGAGCGGTCCTATAACGTGCCATATTTCCTGCCAGCAATCTTTTGCCTGCTTTCCCAAAACATTATCAGGATGCTTTAATCCGGATATAGGTATGTAAGCGTCATTATAAAACTGAATGTAATCTTTGCCCCACCACAAAATCATAGGAAAGCGATTGGCAAGCATCAAACTCAACAAGTTTTGTAAAGCGGGAGACCAATTTTCGGGCACGCCTATCGAAGTATTCTTCCAATCAAAATTGCGTGTGCGTTCGCCCATATCTCCGCCACCGGAAAGAAATATTGGCGATTTTTTTTTTTGAATCATAACTGTTTTTACTTCAAATTAAGCGATCATATTGTATCAATAGCAATTTGATAGTCAGAATTTTGCTTATTGAAATTAATTTCAATGTTATTGCCTTCGACATTTTTGCATAAACTCAGTCGTCCAGAATTTTTTTTCAAACAACTTCTTTTTCGTTGTTTGTAATTGATCTATTTTCAAGTTGTACTTGAAGTTGGTCGATTTGCTCAAACTCTTTACTTTTTTTAAAAAGTGAAATAGTCCCATAAATTATATTAGTTTGTTGTTGGTCGCAGGGTGTGTCATATTATAGCACACAATAAATTAGGCAATGTTAATGTACGTTATTTATTAAGGAAAACAATGTTACTAAACTGCTTAAGCAACTCTAAGTAATTTCTTGCTCCAATTTTCTTTTATGTGTTCCATTAATCGCTTAGCGGATTCAAGATTACTAACTCTTATGTACTTTAAAAATGATTGTTCTGTTTTATGCCCTGTTATTTTCATTCAATCAATAATGGGAAAATCTTATAAAAAATAATTTGTTGCAAATGAGCGGCGGCATGTATGGCTACTTATAGCCTCATACAGCTTTACATTAGGCTTAGTACTTAACCTGCCTGTCTCGGTAAACCCTGCCAGCTTGCAAACTTCTTTTATGTATTCATTGCACTTTTGGTCACTTATTGTTTTTGGTAGCTTGTATGCGTTGTGGGCATACTTGTTAAATATTTCAACTATAACGGGATTGGAAGGTATTGTCACAAGTTGCCCGGTCTTTTGGGTCACCATTTTTATATAATAGTCACCATCATTCATAACGATATTTTCAGGCTTAATGTTAGAGTAGTCCAAAATTCTTAAGCCCACCCATGCGCCGAAAACAAACAGGTCTCTGACTTACTCTAGCTTTTTATTGGGTATTTCAAATTTGTATAAATGATGCAATTATTTTTCGGTTAAATATACTTGCTCGGTTTCCTCTTCGTTAAATGAGATTTTCTTATGCTTGAATTTGAGGTTACTGGTATATTCCAAGTCTACAGTTTCGCCCATAAATACCTTTAATATGCTTATGTTTTTTGCAATGGTGTTTACTGCCAGCTTCTTCTTTTTGCAGGTAAGTAACGTAGCTATAAAGAAAATCTAAATTGATAGTCTCAAAATCTAGTTTATATTTTGTTTCAAATTCAAATTCTTTAAGGTGCCTGGTTACGGCGGCATAGTTTTGGAAACTACTTTTTATCTCTGCCCCTAAACTTAATGTCGCCATTTATAAACCTGTCGGCCAGCATAAAAAGGGTAGGTGTTACAGCAATATTTCCTTTTACGCCTTTGTGGTTTTTGTTGATAAATTTATCCATAGCATCTGCTAATGCTAAGGCTTGCGGGGCTGGTGTTCCTGTAGCTAGGGCTTCGTTATAAGCCTTATAATAAATTTCCTTCAATTTTATAAGTAGGTCATTCAAAGCGAATTTGCCATCCGCTGTAGTAGCCTGCTTGTTTTTTACCTGCTGTTTTTTTACATTCCAGTCTTGTGGATTAATGAACTGCCCAAAGGAATATCTAAACCTTTGTTTGTTGTAGGCATAGTTTAAAAAACTAAGGCTTTACTTGTTTTGTTAGTTGGTCTTAACCTGAAGTGTATTTCGGTTTGGCGTGGCATAAACCTTTTTTTACAAAAAATCTTCGTGACACTATCGGTGACACTAAAACTTTATTTCTTTATTCTTTATAAAAGTTAGATATAGTACTACAAAGGATTTCAAGCTAAAATATACGTAAATAGTAAAAATAAAAATAACGGAAAACAGTACGTTCAGCCCCTCCCCCTACAGCTTTCTAACTAAAAAAGCCTCTGCAAAATACAAAGGCTTTTTTAATAGCCTAATTCAGTTGGTTACACTATTTTTTGAACCCTATTCCAAACCTCTTTACAATAACAGATAAATATTGGTTAGCAATTGAAAAATCTTCACCAATTACATTATGGTCGAATTCTGCAAACATATCATCTAATAGCCTTGCTATTCAGGATTGTTTAAACCAGAATTTAACATTCCTCTCATCGCATCAAAATACGCATTTTGGGCTGTTGTTTGTCTCTCTTTTATCTTTTAATATTATTTTTTAAACCCTATCCTGTCTCTTTCCTTCCATTTTTTTTAGTTTCTTTTTCTTCTTCTTTTTTGTCCAGCAAGTTTTCTAAGGCATCGTAAATGGATGAAAGTTGTGTATCATATTCGGCTAACCGCATTTGAATTTCTTTGCGTAAATCGTTCATTTGCTCAAATAAATCTTTGTGGCTATTGGCAAAATGCCGCATGGCAATAAATGCCCTTACTATGGCAATGTTCATGCTTATTGCCCTCTTGCCTCTTAATACACTTGCCAGCATGGTTACGCCGTGTGCTGTAAAGGCATAGGGTATTTTTTTAGTGCCACCCCTTGTTTCTTTTTTTGATGTCACAATTTGTGATGTCAAAGTTTCTGTTTCTGCACCAGCCGCAATTTGTGGGGAGTTACTATTATTGGCGTTGGCATTGGTTTATAGCCTTATATTTTCCCACCCAATGGCAGTTAGCCTAAACATAAAATCTTCGGGGAACTTACCAATATTCATTTTTACAGATTGATTTAATACCCTTGTTTCTACTTCGTATAGTTCAGCCAAATCAAAATCCAGCATTACTTTTTGCCCTCTTACTTCAAATATTTTATCGTGAATTATTTATAAACTCATTATATAAGGGTAGTTTAAATAGTACCACGGTTAACATTTTAAAAATATTGATTAAATAAATAACCCTTTCTGCTTTTATACCAAACAAAAAAATCCCCCAATAAAATATTGAGGGATTCACAAAAATATAATCAAGCTTATACAGCTTCTGTCTTCATCGATTTAGAAACACGTTTTCTTTCATCTTCATCCAAAATAACTTTACGCATGCGGATGTTTTTCGGAGTTACTTCTATACACTCATCTTGCTGGATGTATTCCATACATTCTTCCAAAGTAAACTGCCTTTTTGGTATTACACGAACTGAATCATCTGTACCGCTTGCACGCATGTTTGTAAGCTGCTTTTTTTCTACCACATTCACTACAAGGTCGCCTGGTTTAGTACTTTCGCCTATTACCTGGCCAATGTAAATTTCATCGGTAGTATCTATAAAGAAAGAACCACGGTCCTGCAATTTATCAATAGAATAACCAGTAGGGAAACCAGCATTTTTAGCCAGCATAACACCATTATTCCTTCCGGGGATAGGACCTTTCCATGGTTTGTATTCGTTAAAGCGATGTGCCATAACAGCTTCGCCTGCAGTGTTGGTCAACATCTGGGAGCGCAAGCCTAACAAGCCTCTTGAAGGGATATCAAACTCCAGGTGCTGCATTTCGCCTTTGCTTTCCATTATCAGCATTTCGCCTTTGCGTTGTGTAACTAAATCAATTACCTTACCGCTATATTCAGATGGTACATCAACTACCAAAACTTCATATGGTTCGTGCCTTTTGCCATCAATTTCTTTAGTAAGTACTTGTGGCTGGCCTACTGTCAACTCGTATCCTTCCCTGCGCATGGTTTCAATCAATACACTTAAATGCAAAATACCACGGCCATATACCATAAAACTATCTGCACTTTCCGTTGGCTTAACACGAAGCGCCAAATTCTTTTCCAATTCTTTTTCAAGCCTATCGCGTAAATGACGGCTGGTAACAAACTTACCGTCACGCCCAAAGAAAGGAGAGTTATTGATACTAAACTGCATGTTCATCGTTGGCTCGTCAATCATGGTGATTGGCAATGCTTCCGGATTTTCAAAATCAGCAATTGTTTCGCCAATATTAAAGCCTTCAATGCCAACAACTGCACAAATATCGCCAGCGCTAACTTCTGTAACTTTCATTTTGCCAAGCCCTTCAAATACGTATAGTTCTTTAACGCGGCTCCTAACAATAGTTCCGTCAGTCTTCATTAAATTAACCGGCTGGTTTTCTTTAATAGTGCCTCTTGCTATCCTGCCTACAGCTATCCTGCCTAAAAAAGAAGAATAATCTAAAGAAGTAATCTGCAATTGCAAGTTTCCTTCGGTTACATTAGGTTCAGGTACTTTTTCTAAAATAGTATCTAAAAGAGGAAAAATATTATCAGTAGGTGTTAAGCTAGTGTTCATCCAGCCTTGTTTGCTGCTGCCGTAAATGGTGGCAAAATCAAGCTGTTCTTCTGTGGCATCCAGGTTAAAAAATAATTCAAAAACTGCATCATGCACTTCATCAGGGCGGCAGTTTGGCTTATCTACTTTATTAATAACAACAATTGGGCGAAGGCCTAATTGCAAAGCTTTTTGCAATACAAAACGAGTTTGCGGCATTGGCCCTTCAAAAGCATCAACCAATAAAACCACACCATCCGCCATTTTTAATACCCTTTCTACCTCACCGCCAAAATCAGCATGGCCCGGAGTATCAATAACGTTTATCTTAACGCCTTTATAGGTTACAGATACGTTTTTACTAAAAATAGTGATACCGCGTTCCTTTTCGAGGTCATTACTATCCATAATTAACTCACCGGTTTCCTGGTTGTCACGAAAAATGTTCGTGCTATGCAGAATTTTGTCAACCAGTGTAGTCTTGCCATGATCTACGTGCGCAATGATGGCGATGTTTCTTATATTCATTATTACTTAGCTTTTCGCTACTTTTTCTTAGCCCATAGCCAAACTCTAAGGTTACGCCAATACTAAAAAAATGGTAGCTGTTTTTTGAATGTGCAAAAGTAAGCAAATTCAGCCGTAACGCAAGGTTAAATGTTGGTTTACATAGCAACAGAGCCAATACAGCAGTAAACAATTCACATAAATTATTTATTTAAGGAATTTTTTGTTGGTCCGGGCCAATACAGCAGCCATGGTGGGCATTCTTACATCGTCCTCTTGTACGTCATACCTATTTGGTACTCTTTTTCAACTTGCTACCAATTTCGGTTTGGCAAGGTTATATTCAAAAAGAATTATTATGACTATCGTATTATTATAATTAACCCACATCCATCAAAGCCATAGACAAGCCATGAAAAGAGTATCAAGTTTTAGCCACTTTTTTTGACACAAAAAAATTTAGTTTAATGAATCAATACCATTAAGTTAACGCCTTTCCCCTGCTTTGGAGAGGGTTAGGGTGAGGTAAAGACAAACATTTAAATCGTTTACTTAGCGGCATTGTTTACTGAATATATAAAAATGCCCCGTACCACACTAAATGGCAGGAGAATTGATGGAAGTAGGAATAAATATTGAAGCATGGCGAAAACTGAAGAGAAATTATTTCTGCCTAATATTGGGTTATGTCTATTGATGGACCTTATCGGCATGTCAAGCTATTTTTTCCCTGGCATGGGCGAATTTTCGGATATTATTTGGGCACCAATATCTGGGTATGTTTTTTTCAAAATATTTGGCGGCAGGCTAGGGTTAATTGGTGGCGTACTTGATTTTTTAGAAGAAATATTGCCCTTTACTGATATCATCCCATCCTTTACAATTGCTTGGTTTATCCGCAAAAAAGCCATGCAAAAAATGATGGTGAAAAATACCAGTTCCCTACAAAAAAATAAATGGTTCAACGTTTAAAAATTCAGCATGCACCATTTTTTACCCAAACTTTCTTAATACATTTATTGTTAATAAAATTAATTATGGCTTTCAACCTACAATCACCCTACTCACCCGCAGGCGACCAGCCCGATGCTATTAGAAAACTAACCGAAGGCATCATGGAAGGCGAGCGCTACCAGACTTTATTAGGCGTTACCGGCAGCGGCAAAACGTACACCATTGCCAATGTTATACAAAACGTACAACGCCCGGTGCTGGTACTAACACATAATAAAACGCTTGTAGCGCAGCTTTATGGGGAGTTCAAGCAATTTTTTCCGGATAATGCGGTGGGTTATTTTGTAAGTTATTACGATTACTACCAACCCGAAGCTTACATGCCGGTAAGCAATACCTACATTGAAAAAGACTTAAGCATAAATGAAGAATTAGACAAGCTCCGCCTGCAGGCAACAGCACAATTATTAAGTGGCAGGCGCGATATAATTGTTGTGGCAAGCGTAAGCTGTATTTACGGTATGGGTAACCCTACGGAATTTGCCAATGGTATTGTGCGCATACAACAAGGGCAGGTAATTAGCCGCCAGGGCTTTTTGCATTCGCTGGTAAATAGCCTGTACAGCCGCTCGCAGGGCGATTTTACCCGAGGCACATTCAGGGTAAAAGGCGATACCGTGGATATCAATTTACCCTATGTGGATTTTGGCTACCGCATCACTTTTTTTGGTGACGAGATTGAAACTATTGAAACGCTGGAGCTGAGCAGCAGCAAGCGCATTAGCCTGGTAGACAATGCCGCTATCTTTCCGGCAAACTTATATTTGGCGCCTAAAGATATTATGCAGCAGGTAATTTATGAGATACAGGATGAAACCGCTGCCCAAGTAGAATATTTTAAAAGCAGCGGTAAATTTATAGAAGCGCAACGGCTGGATGAAAGAGTGAATTACGATTTAGAAATGATACGCGAGCTGGGGTACTGTAACGGTATTGAAAACTATTCAAGGTTTTTTGACAGGCGCAGCCCGGGTGCAAGGCCATTCTGTTTGTTAGATTATTTTCCCAGTGATTTTATCTGCATTATTGATGAAAGCCACCAAACCATACCACAAGTAAGTGGTATGTACGGCGGAGACAGGAGCCGTAAATTAATATTGGTTGATTATGGTTTTAGGCTGCCAAGCGCATTAGATAACCGCCCGCTTAATTTTCATGAATTTGAAAACATGACTAACCAAACCATCTTTGTTTCCGCTACGCCGGGAGATTTTGAACTCGAAAAAACTGGCGGCGTAGTGGTAGAACAAGTTGTACGCCCAACAGGTTTGTTAGATCCACCGATCGAGGTTCGCCCATCCATCAACCAGATAGATGACCTGCTGGATGAAATTGATAAACGCATCACCAAAGGCGACCGTGTTTTGGTGACCACGCTTACCAAACGCATGGCAGAAGAAATGGATAAATACCTGCACCGCATCAATATAAAAAGCAAATACATACATAGCGAAGTACAAACGCTGGACAGGATTGAAATTTTACGTGAACTTCGTTTAGGCATTATCGATGTGCTGGTAGGGGTGAACTTGTTAAGAGAAGGCTTGGATTTGCCGGAAGTGTCGCTGGTTGCTATACTTGATGCTGATAAGGAGGGCTTTTTACGCAATGAAAGAAGCCTTACACAAACCGCCGGAAGGGCTGCCCGTAACGTAGATGGGCTGGTAATTTTTTATGCTGATAAAATGACCCAAAGCATGCAAAAAACCATTGATGAAACCAGTCGCAGAAGAGAAAAACAAATTGCCTACAATATTAAACATGGCATAACACCGACGACTATCATCAAAAGCACAGCACAAATATTTGCACAAGGATCGGTACTGGATGTTAAAGGCTACGACCCATCAAACCCTTACTCAGTAGGCGCTTCAGAAGATATTGTAAGCATTGCCGCAGAAGACCAGGAAGTATATAAAACCATCCCGCAAATGGAAAAATCTATCTCTAAAATAAAAAAAGAAATGGAAAAAGCTGCCCGTGACATGGACTTTATGGAAGCAGCAAGGCTAAGGGATGAAATGTTTAGGCTGCAAAAAGAATTGGAAACAATGAAGGGTTGATGCTATTAACTTGCCACAGATTCGCAGATCAAAATCCTACAATATCCTGCGAATCAGCGGCTTAATTTAATCATTTGTTGTAAGGTATTTGCTTATTGGAAAAACGGTAAGGTTTTCGGGGCTGGTCAAAAATTCTTTGTAGGAATCTGTAGTATATATTTCATCCACGTTTTCCAGCTTGTATCCTTTACTAAAAATACCATGGCTCACAACTAATATAATTTTGGGAGCTCCCAGGTTTTTTAATGCGGCAGCAGTGCCAATAAAAGTGCCGCCACCGTCACAGATATCATCTATTA
>JAYVUJ010000255.1:0-2250 GCA_043788035.1 Ferruginibacter sp.
TCAGGATTGGTAGCCATAGTGGTTGCTGTATTTACAATAAGTATTCAATCAGTAAAAGCAGCGCTTGTAAACCCAGTTAAGAGTTTAAGAACGGAGTAGCAGCCCCTCCTTGAACTACATTTGTTCTCTTGCAGAGAACCCCGGAGGGAAGAAACAAGTCAAGAGTTCGAAAACGCAATGTGTTTGCCTAATAGCAGGGTTGTTAAGTAAAGATTTAATGCCGAAATGGAAGATAAAATGTTTATTAAATAAATGAAGTACCGTCCCTTCCCTTCAGGAGAAGGGAATGAGGGATGAGGCTTCTCTGTCCGATACTGCACAGTAACTGTCCGTTTTCGTACACTTTTTTTTATTCTATTTGCTGAAACCCTTACTAGTTAGGGGTTTTTGCTTTGGCATAGTCATTGACAATTTATAAAATTAATATTAAAACTACTGGTTATTTTACCCAATTGAATACAATAAAATTTTGGTAATGCTAAAAAATTATTTAAAAACTGCCTTTCGCAATCTTTGGCGCAATAAAACTTTTACAGTAATCAATATGACTGGGCTGGCGGTTGGCCTGGCGGTATTTTTGTTGATTTTTGAATTTATTGCCCACGAATGGAGCAGTAACCGATTTCATAAAAATTATGCTGATTTGTACAGGATGGCGGTTACAGATAAAGCAAGCAATACGTCGTACTATGTTGCCCCCGGATTTGCCCCAATGTTTAAAGAAAAAATACCCGGAGTTGCAGCAACAGTAAGGGTAGCGGATGGTATTGGTGGCGGGGTGATAAGTTATACCGGCAATGCAGCAGGTAAAGGGCCCGAATTAAAATCTTTTAGGGAGGACAAAATGCTATATGTAGAAGGTAATTTTCTGGAAGTATTTACTTTTAAATTAGTAGATGGCACACCCTCTCTTGCCCAACCTAAAACATTAGCCTTATCAGAAAAAATGGCTGTAAAGCTTTTTGGTAAAACCAATGTAGCTGGTAAAACTGTTACTGTAAGCGACCAGTTTGGCAATATCCCTTATACCATCAATGCAGTTTTTAAAAACATGCCGGGTGAGTCGGACATAAAAACAGAAGTACTGTTATCAATACATACATTAGAAAATACAGCCAACCGTAATGGTAATGATTGGGCGGACCCGGCTACAACAGAATCTGGTTTTACAAGTATTTATTTATTGCTGAAAAAAGGAGCCGATGCAAAGCAGGTTGCACGGCAGGTAAACGGATTGTTACATACGATACATCCGAAAGATGGAGGAGATATGGCCGTTTTGCAACCCTTTAGCAATTTACACCTGGCACCAGATTTTAGTTATCCTTATCAAACCTTTGGAAGTTTAAAATTTACAGCATTGTTATTTGGTGTGGCGGTACTTATTTTATTAATTGCCTGGGTAAATTATATTAATCTTAGCACCGTACAATCTTTAACAAGGGCAAAAGAAACCGGCGTCAGAAAAGTACTCGGTGCCAGCAGGGCGCAATTGACCATTCAGTTTTTATCAGAAACAATACTGTTATCATTAGCTGCAACAGCCGTTGCTTTTTTATTGGTGCAGTTATTTCAACATACATTTAATGGCTTTACCGGAAAATCATTGTCGTTACAGGTTTTAAACCAGGGATGGTTTTGGTTTTTTAGCATCCTTTTTATTTTGGGTGGTTCTCTGCTATCCGGGGGTTATGTTGCACTGGTATTAAGTTCATTTAAACCGGTTACCGCTATTCGTGGTAAAGCAGGCAACGCTGTTAAAGGTATGTCTATACGCAAAGGCTTGGTAGTATTTCAATTTTGCATTTCAATAATTTTTATAATTGCCACATTGGTTTTATACCGGCAATTGAACTATATGAAAACTTCTAACAACGGAATGCAACTTTCTCAGTTATTGGTAATAAAAGGGCCTACTGTTTCCAGCGAAGGGCAGGCCAGTAAAAATGATGCGTTTAAAAATCTGCTCTCGCAATTACCCTTTGTAAAAAAATATGCAGCATCCAATAATATTCCGGGAGTGGGCTATAATTTTTCTACAGCGGGTATTACCAGGCCAAATGCGGCAAAAGATGATGATAAAAAAAATTACAGGATGTTTATTTCTGACGAAAAGTTTTTTGACACCTATGGTATTTCATTTGCAGAGGGAAAAACATATACTGCTGAAGAAGCCAGGCAGGGCTGGAACAAGAGCCGTAAAGTAATCATTAATGAAAAAGCCGCCGCCCAATTAGGCTTTTCAAAAGG
>JAYVUJ010000256.1:0-12790 GCA_043788035.1 Ferruginibacter sp.
CAAGGTTATAGATGCCACTTATTTAACCGGAGCTTATTTTGGCGTGCTCCTAAAACAAAGCACTGTAGCCACGTTTGCGCAAAAGCATTTTTTTGATGATTTAGAAATTAAGGCATACTTACCGGATGTGCTACCACCAGCTATTAAAGCTACAACGGTAATAACTGCTAACACGTTGGATGTGTTATTTAGTGAGCCATTGAATAATGCCAGCAGCGAGCAAGCAATAAACTACAGCGTAAATAATTCATTAAGTAGCCCAGTTAGTGCTGCGCAAGATGTAACAAATACAGCATTGATGCACTTAACATTTAGCAATACTTTCCCCAGCGGTACAAATTGCCTGCTAACGGTAAATGGCGTAAAAGATATTACCGGCAATGCCATTACAAACGGCACCGCAACATTCACATATTTTGCCCCTTACACCGCCGCACAATACGGTGTAGTAATTGATAAAGTAATGGCAAGCCCAACACCGCAGGTAGCCTTGCCAAATAACGAATGGATAGAATTAAGGAACGCCTCTGCCAATGCAATTAACCTGCAGGGATGGCGTATAAGCAGCGCTACAGGTACAAGCGGCAGTATGCCGGATTTTATTTTGAAGCCCGATAGTTTTTTGGTTGTTTGTGCAGGTAGCATTGTTGCCGAAATGAGCGCTTTTGGTACCACCATATCGGTTACAAATTTTCCTTCTATGGATAATGATGCAGGCACAATATCACTTATTTCAGCAAAGGGAAAAACCATCCATGCCCTTGGTTATTCATCAACAGGGTACCAAAGCGAATTAAAAAAAGCTGGCGGCTGGAGCCTTGAAATGATTGATACGAAAAACCCTTGCAGCGGCATCAGCAATTGGAAAGCCAGCACTGATTTACGAGGTGGTTCACCGGGCAGTAAAAACGGGTGGATGTAAAAATATTGATCCCTTGGCCCCCAAATTAATAAGGGCCAATGCAATTGACAGCGTACATATTTCTTTACTTTTTGACGAACCATTGGATAGCTTAAAAGCTGTTGCCATAGCAAACTACAGCATTAGCGAGGGCATTGGTGCGCCAGTTGCTAAGATAACTGTTGCACCTTTATTCAATACTATAAATATCAAGCTTAGCACACCGCTGCTTGCCGGAAAAGTGTACACCTTTATAGTCACCGCAATAACAGATTGCGCAGGCAATACCATCGGCAATAAAAATAGTGCCAGGATTGGTTTAAGCGCTGTAGCAAATAGCCTCGATATTGTTATCAATGAAATTTTATACAACCCGCCTGCTAACGGCGCAGACTACATTGAAATTTACAACCGCAGCAATAAAATAATCAACCTTAAACAAACCTATATTGCGAACCGTGGCAGCAAGGGCACCATCGGCAATATCATACCAATAAGCGCAACTAGCTACTTATTGTTTCTGCAGGATTATATCGTACTTACAAGTGATGTAGCCGCCGTAAAAGCAACTTTCATCGCAAAAAATTTAGATGCTTTTATTGCCGTTAAATTACCTTCTTATAACAATGATAAAGGCGATGTTATTATCCTGAATACACAGGGAAAAATTACTGACGAAGTTGCGTATACTGATAGCTGGCCATTTAAAACATTAACAGATACAAAAGGGGTTGCATTGGAAAGGATAGATTACAATGCAAAAAGCCAGTCGGTGGATAACTGGCACTCAGCGGCAACAAGTGCAGGTTATGGCACGCCCACATACAAAAATTCTCAATACGGTATCGATGAGCAAGTAAGTGGCGAAATAAAAATAACGCCCGAAATAGTATCGCCAAATAATAATGAGTAGGATAATTACGCCACCATAAACTATAGCTTTGCAGAGCCGGGCTTTGTAGCAAGCATTTCTATATTTGATGCACGGGGCAGGCTGGTACGTAACCTGCAGCGCAATGCACTTTGCGGCACAAAAGGAAGTTTTAGGAGGGATGGGTTGGGAGAAAAAATCAGCCTTTAGCAACAGGCATCTACATCATTTACACAACTGTATTTAACCTTGCTGGAAAAACTAAAAAATTTAAAATACCCATTGTTTTAGCCAGAAGGAATTAACTTCATAGAAACAATACATATGCAGGCAACCAAATTATTAATAGCGGCTACCTTAGTGTTAGCGGCTTTATCATGCAACAACAAATCAGCAGTGAAAATAACCCCCTACGCCTGGCCGGCAAATATTGCACCGCCCGTATGCCCTGTTATCCCTAAAGAATTAACAGCCTTTGGCGATGTACGCACCGACAATTATTATTGGCTGAACGACTATTTTAAAAAAGGACCCGACAGCACCAAAGCAGTAGATTACCTGGTAGCAGAGAATAAGTATTACGATACCATGATGGGTGGTACTAAAGCTTTGCAAGAAAAGTTATATACAGAAATGAAGGCACGTGTGAAAGAAAAAGATGAAAGCGTACCTTCTTTTGATCACGGCTATTTTTATTATACAAAACAGGTAGAAGGAAAAGATTATTATGTTTTCTGCAGAAAAAAAGGCACGCTGGACGCTGCCGAAGAAGTCCTGCTGGATGTTAACGCCATGGCAGAAGGCCATACTTATTTTGCTGCTTCTGGTTTTGCCGTTAGTTTGGATAACAAGCTGCTGGCCTACGGCGTTGATATGTTATCCAGGAGGGAATACACCATCTACATTAAAAATTTAGAGACCGGCGAAACGTATAAAGATGCGGTTACAGATACAGAAGGCGACCCCGTTTGGGCCAACGATAATAAGAACTTTTTTTACACTGCTAAAAACCCCGTCACGCTTTTATCTGAAAAAATTAAAAAACATACTTTAGGCACAGAGGCTGCTACAGACAAATTGGTGTACGAAGAAAAAGACCACAGCAACTACATACACTTAAGCAAAACAAAGTCTGATAAATACATTGTAATAACCTCACAAGCTACCCTATCATCAGAAGTAAAATGGATCGATGCCAGCAAGCCGGATGATGCATTTGCCATTTTTCAGCCAAGGATAAAAGACGTGCTG
The DNA here is from genome assembly GCA_043788035.1 of Ferruginibacter sp. Classification (GTDB taxonomy): domain Bacteria; phylum Bacteroidota; class Bacteroidia; order Chitinophagales; family Chitinophagaceae; genus Ferruginibacter. The sequence continues at coordinate 3,024 of JAYVUJ010000256.1, forward strand.
TATGATGTGGACCATGCCAACGACAAGTTCTATATCCGCACCAACCTGCATGCAAAAAACTTTACGCTGCTAACCTGTAGCGAAGATAAAAAAGATGCTGCTAACTGGAAGCCAATGGAAATGGTGCCTTACAGCGATAGCATACTGGTACAGAGTTTTGAACTGTTCAAAAATTTTATAGTAGTAGCTGAAAGAAAAAATGGCTTAACTAAATTGCAAGTCGTAAATATTAAAAGCAACCCCAACGTAAGCTACAATTTGCCTTTTGATGAGCCCGCATACACGGCAAGTATTGGTGCCAACCCGGATTACGATACGGATGTGCTGCGTTTCAATTATACCTCCCTGACAACGCCAAGTTCTGTGTACGATTATAACATGGCCACCAACGAAAAAAAGCTAATGAAGCAGCAGGAAGTTGTAGGTGGCTACAACCCATCTGATTATGTTACCGAAAGGATGTTTGCCACCGCAAAAGATGGCACTAAAGTCCCCATCTCTATAGTGTATAAAAAAGGCTTTAATAAAGATGGCAATGCGCCGTTGTTATTGTATGCCTATGGCAGTTATGGCTACAGTACCGATGCATCTTTTAGCAGCGTTCGCCTGAGCTTGCTTAACCGTGGTTTTGCCTACGCCATCGCACATATACGTGGCGGCGAAGAGATGGGCAGGTACTGGTACGAAGATGGCAAAATGATGAAAAAGAAAAACACTTTTACCGACTTTATAGATTGTGCCGAATACCTGGTAGCCAACAAGTTTACCAGTACAAAACACTTGTACATCAACGGTGGCAGCGCCGGTGGTTTATTGATGGGTGCCGTGATAAATATGCGCCCCGATTTATGGAATGGCGTTATTGCAGCAGTACCTTTTGTAGATGTGGTGACTACCATGAGCGATGCAACTATACCGCTTACAACCAACGAATACGACGAATGGGGCAACCCGGCCAACAAAGAAAGTTACGAGTACATGAAGTCGTACTCGCCGTATGATAATGTAGTAAAAAAAGCCTACCCGACCATGCTAGTAACCACCGGGCTGCACGATAGCCAGGTACAATATTTTGAGCCTGCAAAATGGGTTGCCAAGCTGCGTGCGTTAAAAACTGATAGCAGCAAAATATTCCTCTACACCAATATGGAAGCCGGCCATGGCGGTGCCTCCGGAAGGTTTAAGCCTCTAAAAGATAAAGCCAGGGAATATGCATTTTTTCTTGCGCTGGAAGGCATTTTAGAATAATAAGTTAATCTCCAATTAAAAAACCGAAGCCCCCAGCAGCTTCGGTTTTTTAATGTTGTAATTTTTGCTTGCCAGGGCAATTCTTGCCCAGGCTATTACAGCAGCTATGGGCGACATCGTTGTGTCACTCCCTTCTACGGCATACCTATGAGGTCCTCTTCCTCAACTTGCTACCTTATTATGGCATTCGATCAGCATGGCATAACCGCTGACGGGGATTGTAACCGCCGTCAGCTTTATTACTACAAGCCTGTAAAATATTAAGGGGTTAAGCAAGCCTAAGGAATACTTTATAATTTTAAAAAATCATAACTCCTCACTTATAACTCCAAAAAATACCTTTTTGGTACTTCTCCTCAACTTACCACCTGATGCGTTTTTCGGCAACTTATGCCATAAGAATTAACAATGCTATAATTAATTTAATTGGGATATCGAGAAATACCGATATACATTTGCAGCATGGACCAAGTAGAAATATTTAAGGCGCTTTCCAACAAAACAAGGCTACAAATATTGGAATGGCTAAAACAACCCTCCCAAAATTTTCCTGAGCAGACGGATGGTTTTAAAGACGGCGTTTGTGTTGGCCAGATACAACAAAAAGCAGGTCTTACTCAATCTACTATTTCAGAATATCTATCCACCCTTCAACGCGTAGGGCTGGTAATAGTTACCCGTAAAGGCCAATGGACCTATTATAAAAGAAACGAAAAAGCATTCGCTGAATTAAGCAACCTTATAAAAGGATCTCTCTAATTTTTAAAATAAAAAACATGAACACAGATAGTTTATTTAAGCCGTTCAAATTGAAATCTTTGAACATTAAAAACCGCATTGTAATGGCGCCGATGACGCGTTCCTTTTCTCCCGATGGCGTACCTGCAAATAATGTGGCGACTTATTACCGTAAAAGGGCAGAAGGCGAAGTGGGGCTGATCTTATCAGAAGGCACTGTAATTGACCGTCCGTCTTCTTCTAACGATGCGAATGTGCCTCATTTTTATGGCGAAAAATCTTTAGCTGGCTGGCAAGATATTATTAATGGCGTACATAGTGCAGGTGGGCAGATGGGCCCGCAAATTTGGCACATGGGCATCATGGATAACCATCACTCCGGTTGGTTGCCAAGCCAGCCTTTTGAGGGCCCGAGCGGCTTAAACCGCCCAGGCGTTACTAACGGCAATACCATGTCGGAAAGTGATATAGCGGATACCATCACCGCATTTGGCAAAGCAGCAGCCGATGCAAAAAAGCTTGGCTTTGATTGTGTGGAAATACATGGTGCACACGGTTATTTAATTGACCAGTTTTTTTGGGATGCTACCAACAAACGCTCCGATATTTACGGTGGAAAAACATTATCGGAACGTACCCGTTTTGCAGTTGAAGTAACTAAAGAAGTACGCAGGCAAGTAGGTGAGGACTTTGCTATCATAATGCGCTTATCTCAATTTAAGCCTGCTGCTTACGACAATAAACTAGCAGCAACACCGCAAGAAATGGAAGCATGGCTTAACCCATTGGCAGATGCCGGCATTGATATTTTCCATAGTTCGCAAAGGCGTTTTTGGGAACCGGAATTTGAAAACTCCGACTTAAATTTTGCAGGCTGGGCCAAAAAGTTAACTGGCAAAGCAAGCATCACTGTAGGGTCGGTAGGATTAACCGGCGAATTTTTGGCTGCGTTTGCAGGAGAAAGCTCTCAGCCAAGCTCTTTAGATGAATTGGTACGCCGTATGGACCGTGGTGATTTTGACCTTGTTGCTGTTGGAAGGCCATTATTAGCCGACCCTAACTGGGTTACCAAAATCCGTGAACAACGCACCGGCGAGTTAAAAGGCTTTACCAAAGAGGCTTTGGGGCAATTGGTGATAGAATAATACCAAGCCTTTATTAAAGAATAATATAACAATGCCGTTAAGTTAAGGATTTAAATGTTTGTCTTTACCTCACCCTTCCCGCTCATTTGGAAAGGAAAGGGTGCTAAATTAACGGCATTGCATAATATAAGTAAAATGTGGCGCCATTTGCTTCACATTTTTTTACTAAAAATTATTGGAAAGGTGAAGGCTGATATGGGCTTAGTCCTGCAATCAACCAAATAAAGTAGCAAATTGAGGAGGAGATGAACAAAGCTTTTTTTGTACAAGCGAGTGACACAAGAATGCCGCCCAAAGCTGCTGTATTAGTTCGGACAAAAGCTTGCTTTTCGCTTCCTTGCAAAACATTTACATTTCTCTGTTGATTGGCAAAGCAGATTGTTTTACTTTTACGGCATGTCTAAAAAATTATTTTTGCTCGATGCGTATGCGCTCGTTTTTCGTGCCTATTACGCACTCATCCGCAGCCCACGCATTACCAGTAAGGGAAGAAATACCAATGCGCAGTTTGGCTTTACCAACACGCTGGTAGATTTGATAAACAACCAAAAGCCAACGCACATAGCCGTATGTTTTGATACCGCCGCACCAACAGAACGCCATACCGATTTTGCCGATTACAAAGCCAACCGGCAGGAAACACCAGAAGATATTTCGGCTTCTATACCCGATATTATCAGGATTATAAAAGCCTTTAACATACCCGTAATTGCCATTGATGGCTACGAGGCAGATGATGTAATTGGTGCACTTGCCAAGCAGGCAGAAAAAGTTGGTTACGAAGTATTTATGGTAACGCCTGATAAAGATTACGGGCAACTGGTGAGTGAAAATATAAAGATATATAAGCCTCCATACCAGGGCGGCACCGTTGAAATTATGGGACCGGAAGAAGTATGTAAAAAGTGGGATATAGCAAACGTAGCACAGGTTATAGACATCCTTGGCTTAATGGGCGATGCCGTAGATAACATTCCCGGCATTGCAGGCATTGGCGAAAAAACGGCCGCCAAATTATTAAAGGAATACCATTCGCTGGAAAATGTTTTGGCTAACGCCGATACTATAAAAGGTGCTTTGGGCGAAAAAATACGGGCGGGAAAAGAGGCGGCAATCATGAGTAAAAAGCTGGCCACCATTATACTTGATGTGCCTACTGAATTTCACGAAGAAGATTTTAGGCTAAAGGATATGAACAGGGAAGCCATCAAAGAAATTTTTACGGAGCTTGAATTCAGGGCATTTATAAAAAGAATATTAGGCGAAGACATGTATGTGGCCCCAGGCGTACAGATACAAGAGGGTAGCGGAAAAAACAAACCACCTGCAACCGCTCAAATGGATATGTTTGGCGGCAGTGCAGAACAACAAACAACCTCTTTTAGCAACAGTGCTAGCTCAACGGATACGGCACCTGCAGCAGTAGAAACGGATGTTATTTTACCAGTTGATAAAAACATCCGTAACACGCCACATACCTACACATTAATTACCAGCGAAGAACAGATAAGTGAGCTGATAAGCAAACTGATGCAGCAGCCCGAAATTTCTTTTGATACAGAAACTACTTCTATTTATGCCAATGATGCGGAGCTGGTGGGCATTAGTTTTTCTTACATCACCGGGGAAGGTTATTATACCCCTTGTCCGGCTGATAGGGCTGAATGCCTTACTTTTCTACAGCCTTTCCATGTACTGTTTAAAGATGAAAGCAAACTGTGGATTGGACAAAATATTAAGTACGATTTGCTGGTAATGAAGTGGTACGGCATAGTACTAAAAGGCAATATTTTTGATACTATGCTTGCCCACTACGTAACAGAGCCGGATGGCAAAAGCAATATGGATGCGCTAAGCGCCAAGTACCTCGGCTACGAGCCTGTGCATATTGAAGAACTAATTGGCAAAAAAGGCAAAGCCCAGGGCACCATGCGGGATGTGGAATTTGAAAAGATAAAAGAATATGCTGCCGAAGATGCGGACATTACCTTGCAACTGCGGAATGTTTTTGTAACAGAAATGAAAAGCAAAGAAGTAGAAAAAGTTTTTTATGAAGTAGAGAATCCACTAATTAAAGTGCTGACTGACATGGAGTTTGAGGGCATTAGGGTAGATGAAGCATTTTTAAAAGACTACAGTAAAGTGTTGGAAATTGAAGCAAAGGTCAGTGAAGAAAGTGTGTACGAACAGGCGGGGGTCCGGTTTAACCTGGCATCGCCAAAACAACTAGGTGAAGTATTGTTTGATAAGATGCAGCTTGACCCTAAAGCAAAAAAAACAAAGACGGGCCAATATGCAACAGGCGAGGATGTATTGGCAAAACTAGCCAGCACGCATAAGATATGTGACGATATTTTAATTTTTCGTGAGCTTACTAAATTAAAAAATACGTATGTAGATGCTTTGCCCGCATTGATCAATAAAAAAACGGGCAGGGTGCATACTTCTTACTCGCAGGCCATTGCAGTTACAGGCAGGCTAAGCAGCACTAACCCTAACCTGCAAAACATTCCGGTACGTACCGATAGGGGCAGAGAGATACGCAAAGCATTTATACCAAGGGATGAAAACCATGTGCTGATATCTGCCGATTATTCGCAGATAGAACTGCGCATTGTGGCTGCCATAAGCAACGATGCAAATATGTGCGAAGCATTTAAAACAGGCAAGGATATCCATACGGCAACAGCGGCAAAAGTGTTCAATGTACCGGAGGCTGATGTTACCAAAGAAATGCGCTACAAGGCTAAAAGCGTAAACTTTGGTATTATTTATGGGCAAGGTGCGTTTGGCCTGGCAGAGAATTTAAAAATATCAAGGGGGGAAGCAAAAGAGATAATCGACAATTATAAAAAGCAATTCCCAAACATCCAGAAGTACATGGATGATACCATCAACTTTGCCAAAGAAACAGGCTATGTAGAAACATTAATGGGGCGTAAAAGATGGCTGAAAGATATTAACAGCAACAACTTTACCGTGCGTGGCTTTGCAGAACGCAATGCTATTAACTCGCCCATACAAGGCACTGCGGCAGATATGATAAAGCTGGCAATGATAAAGATCCACGAAGTGTTCAACAAGCAAAATTTTCGCTCCAGGATGTTGCTGCAGGTGCATGATGAATTGGTGTTTGATGCGCACAAGGATGAGGTCGATATCATCAAACCAATTATTTTACATTGTATGCAAACAGCCATGGTGCTACCAAATAATGTACCGACTGATGCAGAGATTGGTGTGGGCGATAACTGGCTGGCAGCGCATTAAATAGCCGGCATCAACCCGGTGAGCCACCCCCAAGGGGTGGCTCACCGGGTTGATGCCGAAGCGCGCTCTTAAAAAGCTTAACAATAAAATGTAGAAACATGAAACCTGCCCTTATTTATTGCTACGATGCTTACTGTGGCTGGTGTTACGGGTTTAGTCCGGTGATGAAAAAAATAGCTGAAAAGTATACAAATGAATTTGATATAGAAGTATTAAGCGGCGGCATGATGGTGGGCGAAGAAGTAATGCCTATCGGGAAAATTGCCCCTTACATCCAAACAACTTACAAGCGGGTAGAAGAATTGACAGGCATAAAATTTGGCGAAGATTTTTTATGGCATATCAACAACCCCGATAAAAGCGACTGGGTAATGAACTCAGAAAAGCCCGCCATTGCCTTATGTATTTTTAAAGGATATTTACCGGAGCAAGCCTTGCTTTTTGCAAGCGATTTACAATATGCGCTTAATTATGAAGGCCGTGATGTAGACGATGATGAAGCTTACCGCCACTTGCTGGAAAAATACAACCTACCCGCAATTGAATTTTACGAAAAATTAAAAAGCGAAGAATTTAAAGAGAAAGCACACTATGAATTTGCCTTATGCAAGCATTTACAGGTATCTGGTTTTCCGCAGGTTTTGGTGCAGCAAAATGATAATAAATTTTACCTGGCCTGTAAAGGTTTTACCGATTATGATACTATTGATTTGCGGTTGCAAAACATCTTGAAGGAAATTAAAAATGCAACTGGAATATCAAAAACGATGTGATTAGCCAGCGTAATTTTCTTTGCTTCATCTTCAAAAAATAAGAAGCATGCCCGCGTAATATTATTGCCCCTCTTTTTACTTATCAGCTTTATAAAAATATTAATAAACACCCCCTACTGTAAGCCGTGGTATTTTTTTTATGTAAATTTATGTTATGAAAAGATTGCTGATTGCGTGCCTGGTAGCTATGCCTATGCTTATTACTGCCCAACAAAAAGAAACACTTACACCCGATAAGGTATATGGAGAGCTTTTTACAGAGATACAATTACAAAAAGTGTTTCCTGATGGAAAGACATTTGTGGATTGTACGCCCAAAAGAAAAGTTGCTGATATTATGTATGACTATGGCTTGGCAAAAGGCCCCAACTTTGACCTTAAAAAATTTGTATCCGATAATTTTAACCTGCCTTCAACACCCACTTACAATTACACTTCCAACACAAAAGAGAGCCTTGAAGCGCATATAAAAAACCTATGGGCAGTCCTAAAACGCAATCCCGATAAAACCATTGAAGGCAGTTCTTTACTACCATTGCCTTACCCGTACATTGTGCCTGGTGGCCGGTTTAGAGAAATTTACTATTGGGATAGCTACTTTACAATGCTAGGCTTAAGAGAAAGCAACGAGTGGGGAATGATTGAAAATATGATCAATAATTTCGCCTACCTCATCAACAACTACGGGCATGTACCTAACGGAAACCGCAGCTATTATTTAAGCCGTAGCCAGCCTCCTTATTTTGCTATGATGATAAACTTACTGGCAGATAAAAAAGGTCCCTCTATTTATGCAAAATATCAAAAAGAGCTACAGAAAGAATATGATTATTGGATGGATAAAACGGCTGCTACAAAACATGTAGTCGCCATGCCAGATGGAAGCTCGTTAACCCGTTTTTACGATGCTGATTTAAAGCCCAGGCAAGAAAGTTTTAAAGAAGATTATGAGATAGCAAAAGCCGAAGCTAACGGAGATGAAAAAGCCTTCGAAGCAAAAAGTAAAGAGCTGCGCAGCGGTGCAGAAAGTGGCTGGGATTTTAGTAGCCGATGGTTTGCCGATGGAAAGAACATCAGCTCCATACAAACCACTAATATGGTACCGGTAGATTTAAATGGGCTGATGTACAACCTGGAAAAAACGCTGGCACAGGCTTACAGACAAACAGGCAATGGTAAGGAAGCAACCCGTTTAACCACAATGGCTGAAAAACGAAAAGCGGCCATCAACAAATATTGCTATAACGCACATCAAAACTGGTACTTCGATTATAATTTATCCACTCAAAAACAAAGCGATGAAAAAACAGTGGCAGGCGTTAGTCCGCTGCTTTTTAATATTGCGCCAAAAGCAGCCGCGGCAGGCATTGCCAAAACCTTGCAAAAAGATTTTTTAAAACCAGGGGGCGTTGTAACTACTTTAAAAACAACCGGTCAACAATGGGATGCGCCAAATGGTTGGGCACCGCTGCAATGGATGGCTGTAAAAGGGCTGGAAAATTACGGGCAAAAAGCTTTGGCAAAAGATATAGCCGGCAGGTGGGTAGCGCTAAATGAAAAAGTGTATAAGAATACTGGCAAAATGATGGAGAAATACAATGTTGAAAACGCTGGGCTAGATGCAGGCGGCGGTGAATATAAATCGCAGGATGGCTTTGGCTGGACGAACGGCGTGTACCTTGCCATGAAAGCAAAATTATTGCAATGGCAAAATGTAAAAGCACCTCAGGCACCTGTAAGCAAGGTGCAGCCCGCAAAGTTGCCATAACGCCGTGCAGCTATATGGAGGCTATGAATGCCTTATATTTACATCGCCAACATAACTAATTGCTTTTACAATGTCAGATGTTATCACACTTAAAAAGATATCACAGCTTCTCAATATAAGTATTTCAACTGCCTCCAGGGCTTTGAAAGACCATCCGGATATTGCAGATGGCACCAAGCAAAAAGTAAAGGAACTAGCCGAGATGCTAGAGTACGAACCTAACCCATACGCCATACAATTAAGTACTAGCCACAGCAATATTTTTGTATTATCCGTGCCGGAAGTAAGCAATTTATTTTATACCTCATTTATAGATGCCGTTGAAGATGAAAGCAGGAAGTTTGGATATACCCTCATCATCCTCAAAACAGATGACGACCCCGGCATTGAATCAGCACATATAAAATTTTGTAAAAAACACCGTGTAGCAGGTTTATTTGCCTGCATAACGCCCAACACTTCTAATTTCGAATTATTCCAAAGCCTTAGCCGCAACAATATACCTGTCGTATTTTTCGACCGGGTGCCTAATTATAGTAATTGTAACAAAGTTTGCTTCGCAGATGAAACAGCCGCTACCATTGCTGCAGAAGCTATCCTGAAAAAAAATAAGAAAAAAGTATTGGCCGTTTTTGCTGAACCAAGCCTTAGCATTACGCAAAAAAGATTAAAAGCTTTTCAACAAGCATTTGATCAGCATCCCGATGCGCCAAAATTGAGTATTTACCATACCTCCCATTATGAAGACCCAAAAGAAATAATTAAGCAACAGTTGCAAAACGCTGATAGGCCAGATACAATTTTTTGTATGACAGATGTTATTTT
>JAYVUJ010000257.1:0-2940 GCA_043788035.1 Ferruginibacter sp.
CAGAATTAAATAAATTTTTAGCTATCATTAATACTTCTGTAAAAAAGTTCCGTTCGCTTATAAATGATATTTCAATTATTGCTAAAATCGAAAGTGAAATATTAGTGATAGAAATGATTGATGTAGAAGAAATTATAGACAATATTGAATGGATCCTTGATGATAAAATAAAGGCTGCAGGCGCCAGGATAAAAACAAACCTTGAAGTAACCCACCTACTGTTTTCAAAAAAAAAATTACGCAGCATTTTATCCAACCTTGTTAGCAACGGTATTAAATTTAAAGGCAGTACCCCTCCGATAATAACTATATATTCCAAAATGGTAAAAGATACTGTAGTTTTAATTATTGAAGATAATGGGATAGGAATCCCTAAAAAAGACCTTGGTAAAATATTTGAAATGTATGGCTGGTTTCACCGCGATGTAGAAGGCAACGGCATTAGTTTATATTTGGCAAAAAAATTATAGATGCCGCTAATGGAAATATTGTTGTAGAAAGCGAACCCGGCAAAGGCACCAGGTTTATTGTTTATTTAAAACAGGGCGGATAGTGCAACACCGATGGCTATGGTATATTTACTTACGCTTATTTTTATACTTCACTTTATCGAAAACCCAGTAAGTTAGCTTGGTAGAAAGTATGCCTAGGCCTGCGCCTGCCAACACTTCTGTTAGTAAATGGTTTTTGTTATAAATCCTCAATGCGCCAACGCCTGCGGCCACTATATAACCACTGTAGCTTAATAATTCGTGGCTGCCCTTCAACTCTTGGTGAAAAATTTCGGCACCCCTGAATGCATTAGCTGTATGCCCGCTCGGAAACTCGGTACCATATGTTTTATACACATCGAGATTACCGCTTATTTTTCTCATAACCATACCAATGCCACCAGTAACAATTATAGAACCCACATCCAAAATCAGGTGTTCTTTAAAGCTATGCTTTGTTTGTACACGCAGCCCATCCATTAAATAAATTGCTGCGGACGGAGCCCACATAAGATAATCTGCCGCGTTGGTTTTAAAGCTTGCATGGTTTGTCTGCACCTGTTGCCAAATTTTATCGTCGGTATTCTGAATGGCTTTTATTGCTGGTTTTAAGCACCCATACCCAACAAATGCAGCGGGTATTATTACAGCGCCCGGCTTAAAATATTGGGTACGGCTTGCTACGGTATTGTAGGCAGTATCCTGCGCAAACAAAAGCGTTCCACCTAAAATACAAAACAAGGTAAGCAACAAAATACTTAAGTAAAATTTCATCATTCAAAATTTAAAAGTGCAGCCCAAGGTGGTAGATTTTTACTAGACGAAAATACGGCTGCTAAATTATAAGTACTTATTTTTTATGAAAAAAGAGGCTATTTTTTGTTTTTCATGATTTTGTTTTTCAATTGGAAGGCTTAACCGATGATGCATTACTGGAAGAATTACTAATAATTAATAACAGGCGCATTATTACACTAATAACCGTAGCCCACAGTATAGCTTACGGCATATATTTAGCGATAAAAAATGCCTGAAAAACTGAGATACAAGAGTGTAGTGACCTGCCCGGCTGCCATTCGCCAGGTTGCCGCAGTACTACATAACTACTGTATTGGCTGGCGCAACAAAAAAACACAATAGATAATTTAATACCACAGGCCTAAGCGAGCTATCCACCTTATTTTTTCTTAAAAAGTTCATCCGGCACTTCTACAAAGCTGTTTATTTTTGCCTTGTTATCCCACCTTAATTTGTTGATATATTTTTTTGGCGTCATTGCGGTAGCCTCGTGCCAGGCATCAAAAGAGGCTTCGCTTTTTGGATTATCTTTGCCAAGTTTTACACCTTGCTGCCCATCTTGTATCGTCAATTTTTACCGCTTTGCGGATTAATGCATGTAGCTTTCCAAATTTTATCCTTTACTGTTGCTTTTTCAATTTAAAACTTTGCCATGGTAATAATTTTTGTTTGCCAATAGGTAGTTTGCTTTTTAGCACTTACAATTATTAGTAACCATATTTATTCCAATACTGTTATCAGCTCCGTCCACCTTGTTTGGTGTCTTTCGCCCCGGTCCTTTCCATTATCGCCATTAAAGTATTCGTGAAAAAGAACAATATCTTTTAAGTAAGGGACGGTTTATAGTTTTTTATTATCGCCAAGCACTATTTAAGATGTAGCTTATATATTTTAATAGGAAATTAAATAAAAAGTAAAGAATTTAAGCATTGGTTACAATTAATAGGTGTGCTTACTTACATGCATATTAAGTATCAGGGGAAATTTTTCAGCTCAATTTGTTAAGAATATTTTCTTATCTCTTTTACAGTTTAAATATCCCTTTTGAAAGCAATTAAATTTGTTCCTTTTTTGTCTATAAGCCCTAACAAACGCTTTTGCCTCTCGTTTACTGCTTCTGCATGGTTATTTACCTTTTTGAGGAACTTTTAATTTTATCCATCCACTTAAACAAACTGCCCGAAATACGCCACCTATTTATTACGCAGCTTGATTTTGGGCTGATAATGATTCATCTTGATAAATTGCTTTTAGAACCTTTGAGCCGGCCAGCTAATTGCTGCCTCTTTAATTTCGCCTTCACGCTAAACAGACCTTGCATTTTGTATTGACGCTGTTTATTGGCATTTACCATATTGTACAGCGGAATTAATTAGCCTCTTTTCTTATTAATACTTTTATTTTTTTGGCTAATATTTCCAGGTTTAATAGTTTTATAATTACATCAGTACCATGCAACTAATTATTTTGCCTTACTGTATAACCTGTCATCATTCATATGAGCACTGCCATCGAAACAGCGTAATGGTGCAGCCTCTCGGCCATATCACTTTATTAGGTATCTATAATAAAAAGGCTTAGGCTAAAATGTTTTAATAAGTTTGGGATCTGTTCATAATTGCCCGTAAACTTTACTATATACCCTTTTAAC
>JAYVUJ010000258.1:0-15446 GCA_043788035.1 Ferruginibacter sp.
CCATATTTTTTTAAGGCCTCAATGCCGTATTGTGAGCAGGTAGGGGTGTAGCGGCACTTGCTACCCAACCAGGGAGAAATAACTAACTGGTACAGCCGTATTAAAGCAATAAAAGGAAAACTAACTATTTGCCGTACTGTTTTCATTTGTTAATTTTTGCAGCCTTTTTAACACGGCTATCATTTTTTCTGCCACTAATGCGTAAACGGGTATTTCTTTTCCAACATAAATAATAAAAATGGCGGTGGATTTATTGTTAAGCTCAAGGCCTTTTTGCAAGGTGTTTTTGTGCAGGCGATACGCTTCTTTCATCAACCGGCGTATGCGGTTCCTATCAACCGCTTTTTTAAAATGTTTGGTGCTTACGGTAAAGCCAGCCTGTAACGGGCTTACTTGCATTGGCTGGTGTTTCCATACTATCCTGAAAGGAAAAATAGAAAAAGACCTGCCTTCTTTAAACAACAGGTCAATTACCTTCCGGCTTTTTAAGCGCTCTTCTTTGCCAAGCGTATATCGTATTTTTTTCTCCAACATAACAAAAATAAAAAAAGCCTTCCAAAAGGAAAGCTTATATTTTGAGGCGCTGCATATCTTTTACAAGATAGAGTGGCTATTTTTTTCCGAAACGTTCGTCAGAAACGGTTAATTTAACACGTCCCTTTTTACGGCGGCTGGCTAGTACCTTACGGCCATTAGCAGTCTGCATGCGTTGACGAAATCCATGAACATGTTTTCTTCTGCGTACATGTGGCTGGTATGTTCTTTTTTTACCTGGCATTTTATTAAGTTTTTCCTTTTACAAATATTATTTACTAAAAATTTTTAATCTACATTCATCAGGGCACCATCCCTGCTGCTTGTGAAAGGACGGCGAAGGTAAGGGAATTTTTGTTATTGGAGATTGATAACAAACTATTTCTTTTTAACCCAGCATTAAATGTCTTGCGGACACATTTTCACCATAAAATATAGATGCTTTTTGGTTAAAGCCTGCCACAGCATCAGTTGTATAAAAAGTTGACAATCCATCTTTTGTACATTTCTGGTCAATTTCAGTATGCCTTTTTAAGTAATTTGCTAAACTATCAGCCACAATTTCACCTTGCGATAAAACGGTAAACCCTGGTGGTAAGTAACCCTTTATTTTATCAATAAGCAAAGGGTAATGCGTACAGGCCAATAAAAGGGTATCAATATCCTTTGATTGCAACAAAATTTCATCGAGGTACTTTTTTATAAAGTAATCCGCACCTTCATTATTGTGTTCATTATTTTCTACCAGTGGCACCCACATTGGGCAAGGTTGCTGGTAAACTTTTACATTTGGAAAAAACTTTTCAATTTCTATTGGGTAAGATAAAGAGCTTACTGTGCCATCAGTACCCAGTACACCCACATTATTAGTGCGTGTGTAATTGCCAATAACTTCGGATGTAGGCCTGATAACACCCAGCACCCGTTTTGATGGGCCTATTTTTGGCAGGTTAATTTGCTGTATACTGCGCAAAGCTTTTGCAGATGCGGTATTACAGGCAAGTACCACCAATGGGCACCCTTGCTTAAAAAACCATTCTACGCATTGTAAAGTATATTGGTAAATAGTTTCAAAGCTCCGTGGCCCATAAGGAGCCCTTGCGTTGTCGCCTAAATAAATATAATCGTAAGCTGGTAGCTTGGCTGTTATTTCTTTTAAAACGGTCAATCCGCCATAACCGCTATCAAATACGCCAATGGGCCCTTTTGTCATGTATCAAAAATAAGAAAGCCATCCCGTTAGTAAGGGATGGCTTATATAAATGTTTAAAAAAACTATTGCTTTGGTTTAGCTGCTCCAGCTCCGGATGGAGCTCTTGCTGCGCCTGGTACTCTTGGTGGTGCATCTTTAATGTTTAGTTTCTTTTTAACTAAAGCTAAAATGTCATCTCCCGGAGGGCCAACTATTACACTATTTTGGTCTAAAACATATGAGTAAGCATTTTCTTTAGCTACAACCTTAATTGTTTCTAAAGCTTTATTACGGATAGGCACCAATAACTCTTGTTGCTTTTCCTGTAATTTCTGTTGCATCACTTCTCTCCAGCCGTTTAATTTTTGGTAAAGCTCAATCATTGCTGTTCTCCTTAATTCTTTTGCAGCTGGGGATAATTTAGCAGAATCTTTTGCGAAAAGGCTATCTTTTTCATAAAATTCTGATTGGTAATCGTTGCCTTGTTGTTGCAAAGCAGTCTGGTATTCTTGTAACTGGGTGGTTGCTTTTTCAGCTTCCGGCATTGCCCCAATTAATTCTTCGGTGTTAATGTAGCCGATCTTGATTTGTGAAAAAGCTGTATCTGTCAATCCTAAAATTGAAATACAAAATACAACTACTACGATTAATTTTTTCATTGTTGTGTTTAAATGTTTACTTGTTTAGTTATTGTTTTATTTTTAGTAAGCCCGTGCCAGATAACAAATTTTATTTAACGCCTAAAAATTTTAATACATCGTCGCTTCTATCTAGTTTAGGGTCGGCAAATATAACAGTAATTCCTTCACTTTTGTCTAAAATGAAATCATAAGATTTATCTACCGCTAATTTTTGTATAGCTACATAAACCTTATCCTGTATGGGCTTTATTAGTTCTTGCCTTTTTTTAAACAGGTCGCCTTCAAATCCAAAACGTTTTTTTTGCAGGTCTCTTGTTTCCTTTTCTTTGTTGTATAATTCGTCTTCTCTTTTCTTTTTCAGGTCGTCAGTAAGCATAACTTGTTCCGCATCATAATCCTTATACATTTTGTCGAGGTCAGCTTGTTTTTTTTCAACTTCCTGCTGCCATTGTGCGCTGAATTGGTCGAGCTTGGTTTGCGATTCCTTATACTCTGGTAATTTTTGCAAAATGTATTTTGAATCAATTACTGCATACCGTTGTGCAGCTGCCGCAAAAGATAAAAGCAATAACAATACAATCGGTAATAACTTTTTCATTGTTAAGTATTTTTCGTTGTACAAATTAAGTGATAAACATTTTAATTGATGAAAATTATTCAGGTTCCTGCCCAAGCATAAAGGTAAACTTAAATGCACTTTTTATTGGTGTACCAGTTTCTATCCTGTCAATGCCCAAACCATAATCAAAACCAAGCAAGCCAAACATTGGTAAAAAGAACCGCATTCCTACACCTACAGAACGGCGTAGTTTAAAAGGGTTATAACTTTTAAAATCGTACCATCCGTTAGCTGCTTCAAAAAATGCCAGCCCGTAAATGGTGCTGCTTGGGTTGGTACTAAAAGGGTACCTTAATTCTACCGTATATTTATTAAAGATGGTAAAAAATTCTGATGGGGTCACATTTTCAGGGTTAATTTTTGGGTTTGAATTAGAGTACACCGGATAACCCCTATGTGCTATAATATCATACCCTAAAATTGCGAAGTTATTGCTAAGCCCTGCATCTCCTAATTGAAAACGTTCAAAAGGGGATATCTGTAATTTATTGCTATACCTGCCAATAAAACCATATTTAGCAGCAACTTTTAAAATAAACTGCTGGTTTTTATCTGCACCACGTGCCAGGCCTAGAGGAACATAATATTCTCCATTTAAGCGCCATTTATGAAATTCCGGCAACCGGTATGGGTTTGCATCGGAAGGCTTAATACCTAATGCTGAATAAGGCAAAGTAAACTGGCCACTTACCAAAAAGTTAGAACCACCCGTTGGAAAAATTGGGTTACCCTGTGTAGCGCTACGGGCAAGGGCAAGCTTTACACTAATATTGGTAGAGGTACCGTTACGGATACCCCGAAAAATATTGGCATAGTTCCTCAACTTATACTGCTGCACGTTAAAGGAAGTAATTAACGAGGTGTAATCATCCGGCCATTTTAATTGCTTGCCCAATGATACCCCAAAACCAATAGTTTTTAAGTAAGAAGTATCGCCGCAAGTTTTGCAATATTGCCCATAAGAATTGTAGGCGTTTGCATATTTAGTACTAAATATACTAACAGAAAACGAGTTGCGTTTTTTGCCACCAAGCCATGGTTCAGTAAATGATAAATTATAAGACCTGTAAGCACGGCCGTTAGATTGTATCCTTGCGCTTAATTTTTGGCCGCTACCGGATGGCAATGGATCCCAGGTTTTTTTGTTAAAAATATTGTTGATGGAAAAATTATTAAAAGTAATGCCCAATGTACCAGTTAAGCCTATGCCACCACCAAAGCCAGCAGAAAGTTCTAATTGGTCATTCGATTTTTCTTCTACTCCCCAACTAATATCTACCGTTCCATTTTCCTGGTTTGGTACTACGTTAGGTGTAATTTTTTCAGGATTAAAAAAGCCTAACTGGCCAAGTTCCCTTTGTGTACGGATGATATCTGTACGGCTAAACTTTTCACCTGGTACTGTCCTTAATTCGCGGCGTACAACGTAATCTTTAGTCTTTTCGTTGCCCGAAATTTCAACTTTGCCGATAGTAGCTTGTGGGCCTTCCTGCATACGTACCTCAAAGTTGATGGTATCGTTGTACACAGAGGTTTCAATAGGGTCTATCCTAAAAAACAAGTAACCATCATCCATGTAAAGGCTGCTAATATCAGCGCTGCCATCTGCAGACATCTGCTTGCCTAAACGTTTATTTAATAATTCACCATTATAAATATCTCCTTTGTGGATGCCCAATAACAAGTTTAATATGGAATCTGAATATTTTGTATTGCCTCTCCATGCGATATTACCAAAATAATACTTATGGCCTTCTGTTACTTTTACGTATAAATCAAGGTTACCCTGTGTATTAGCTACCTCTTTATGGCCTGCAATTACCGCATCCCTAAAACCTTGCGAGTTATAATAAGCCAATACGCCTTCCCTATCTTCATCGTATTTAACAGGGTTATATTTCGAAGAACTAAATAGTTTAAACCGAAAGAAAGGATCAACAAAATTTTTGGTGTCTGTAATAGATAAATAACCATATTCCCTTAAATATTTTTTAAAAGATATTACAGTACTGGTATCACCGTAAGGGCTGGTACTTTTTGGAGGATGTAAAGTAAGCCTTGTCATTTCGTGCGTACCCTTCATTTGCTTTTTTAGCTTAAGCCCGTTAATATTTTCATTTCCAGAAAAGTTTATGGAATTTACTTTTATTTTATTCCCTTTATTGATATTAAAAGTTAAGCTTACAGAGTTTGCTGCTGTCGCCGACTTATCTTCCTTAACACTAACCTTTACATTACGGAATCCTTTATCTGCATAAAATTTGTGTATGGCATCGTTGGCAGTCATCTTCATGTTATCTGTTACAACCCTATCTTTAACCAGCCCACTTTTTGTAGCCAGGTCATCCTTTTCTCCTTTTTTTATGCCCAAAAACCGAAAATCTGATAAACGTGGCCTTTCGGTAATGGCAATTTCTATGTAAAGTTGTTTATTTATTAATTTGGTGAAAAATATTTCAACGTCAGCAATTAGGTTTTGCTTCCAAAGCTTATTAATGGCTTTGCTAAACGCATCCGAGCCTGGCAATTGTACTTTATCGCCTACAGCAAGCCCAGAAATAGAAATTATAAGGTTTGCATCAAAACCTTTATTGCCTGATACTGTTATACCGCCGAGTATATATTCTTTCGGGGCTTTGGCATTAAAGATGTCAACCAGTTCAGGGTTTATAGATACTGGTTTAGATGTATCAGCGGCTATTTGTGCAACTACGGTGTTGCTAACAATAAGGGTAACTAGTATTAATAGAAAGTTCTGGTAAATCCTGTACATTAATTGGTTTTTTACTAAACGGCAAATTACTTGCTATAATGAAAACTATTTGTTAAACAATCCGCTATCTAAACATCTTATAAAAAGATTTTTGTAAGATGGCTATAAATAAAGCACAACATGGTTATTAACTATTTAAAACAAAGTAAACTTGTTAACTATCGTACACATTTTAATTAAATAATCAAAATGTTTTTTAGATAAACGAGTTAAAACTATATAATGGGTATTTCTTCTTTTATCTGGTCGCCTGTTTTTCCAAACCTGCGCTCCCTGTTTTGAAAATCTAGGATAGCTTCGTACAAGTTATCCTTCCTAAAATCTGGCCAGCGTGTATTGGTGAAATATAATTCAGCGTAGGCTAATTGATATAATAAAAAGTTACTGATGCGGTATTCGCCACTGGTGCGTATCATCAGTTCAGGGTCAGGAAATTCACTAGTAGAAAGATATTTTTGCAAGGTATCCTGCGTGATGGTATCAGGTTGCAATGTACCTGCTTTTACATCTACGGCAATTTGTTTTACAGCTGCCATCAATTCCCATCGGCTGCTGTAACTTAATGCCATAATTAGGTTAAGCCCTGTATTGTTTTTAGTTTCATCAAATGCTTCCTTTAATTCTTTGCGGGCACTTTCTGGCAACATGCTCATATCGCCTATTGCATGTAGCTTAATGTTATTTTTGTTAAGTGTGGGCACTTCTTTACGGATAGTATCTACCAGTAATTCCATTAAACCGGTTACTTCATATGCTGGCCTATCCCAATTTTCTGTGCTAAAGGCATATAAAGTAAGATATCCAATGCCCAATTCTGCGCAACCTTCTACAATGTTACGTACGCTTTCAACCCCATGTAAGTGCCCAAAAAGCCGGTCTTCGCCTTTTTCCTTTGCCCACCTGCCATTACCATCCATAATGATAGCTATGTGCCGCGGCAACTTTTGCATATTAATAGTATCCTTAAGGCTCATATAATATCTTTATCAGCCACAGTGGCTGACTTTGGGCAGCAAAAGTAATAAAATTTAGTTGCAAAAACCTATTTAAGCAAATGTTAACCTATTATAGGTTATAAGCCAATAAAAATGCCTGGCTTTGGGCCAGGCATAAAAATAATTAATAAAATAGTATTACCTCACAGATGGGCACCTGTAACTGCTGATATTAAACGAAAGCCCTATTTCTGCTATTATATATTGGTCTTTTTGTTGGCTCCAGCCTCGCTGTTTTCCTTCTGTACCAATAACGGCTCCCTTTTCAAAACTTCTGTCTTGCAAAATACCAGCCACTGAAGGCGCGCCATTTACTGCAGGAAATTTATCAATACCAACATAAGTGCTGCTTACATCATCTAAATAGTCTGTTGTGGTTAGGCGCTCTGCTATTTGAAAAGAAATAGTGAGGTTATTATTAAGGCTATATTTAAGGCCCAGTCCAATTGGTACGCAGAGAGCGGTACTGCCATACGGCGACCTTTTTTTGCCATCTGCGCCTAAGTAACCTATATTTTGCCCCTCTGTGCCTAAGGGACGAAGAAATACTTTTTTGCCATTTAGGTATGCATATGGGTTATAGCTAAATATACCTACTCCAATAGTAGCATATGGGGTAAAAGAAAACTCGGGATCGCCCGGCACAAACTTAAAAAAGTTAAAATCGCCAGAAACAGCAAATTCTACTATATCACTATTAAAACTAAGGTTCCTGGCTTGCTGATAAGCATTTTTACTGTAAATATCACTGTAGCCTACTTGTGCGTAATGTACGCTTACACGCAGGGCGAGATAATTATTAAACTGTTTTCTATAAAAAACACCAATTGCCGGCTTTGGCCGATTAAGCTGGGCCCTTGTATTTAAATCGCCAAAATAATGCGCGGCACCTGCGGTAATACCAAACTCGCCTTGCTGAACTGTGGCGTAATCTGTTTGGGCAATGGCCCCTTCAAATAAAGTAAATAATAATATTGAGAGGATACACTTTTTCATAATTGCAAAGTAAAGAATGTTTTGTAATAAATTATCAGCCCATTTACCAGTTATTTAGATATATGCTTTTTATCCCTAACGGTAGATGGTAAATTTAATTGCGCTTATCTAATCCCCAACTTAGTTTATTGCGTAAAGTCTGCAAAAAATTATTTTCATTAAGGCGTACTAAATTAATGCGGAATTTTTCTTTTTTTACAGCAAGTTGTACTTCTTTAGGCACAATTTCCCTGCGGCTATCCATGCTGCATAAAAATCCATCGCTCCTGCTTTCTATTTCAAAAGAAATAATAGTATTATCTGGCACAACAATAGGGCGAATATTTAAATTGTGCGGCGCTACCGGGGTAATTACAAAATTGCCACTATCCGGAAAAACTACCGGGCCATTGCAACTAAGCGAATATCCTGTAGAACCCGTTGGCGTGGCAACTATTAAGCCATCCGCCCAATAAGTATTTAAAAATTCTCCGTTTAAATAAGTATGTATTTTAATCATAGACGAAGTATCTTGTTTATGCAGCACAAACTCATTTAAAGCAAAGGGCGAATTACCAAATAATGGCAGGTCTGCATCTAAATGTATCAGGGTCCTTTTATCGAGCACAAAGGTCCTGTCAACCAATGCTTTTATGGCTGAGTTTAAATCTTCTTTTCCAATGGTGGCTAAAAAACCAAGCCTGCCATAGTTAATGCCTAACACGGGTATTTTTTTATCCTGGATGTAGGTAACGGTATCTAACAAAGTTCCGTCTCCACCTAGGCTTATCAAAAAATCTATACTATCATCAAGGTCTTCGGCCGCATTAAAGGTGGAGTATTTGCCTTGTATGTTTACAGAAGAATAAAACTGATTAAAAAAATCCTGAAAAAATACAGGCTCCACGTTATATTTTTTCAACTCTTCCATAAAGGCCTCAATATCTTTATGCTGGTCATTTTCTATACCACGGCTATAAATTGCTATTTTCATCTTTACATTAAGTTTTGCCTGTTGCCTATAAATATAGTAAACTATCCATAGGGCGTTTAGTTGTAATTTTTTGTGGGGTAAAAGAGTAAAACATTTATAACTTTTGGTTTCCTGCGGTTGATATTAAAACCCACCTTGAGTATGTAAAAATAATCCCTTTTGATTCAATTGGTTAAAACTGTATTCTATCCTTAAATTTATATCGTATAAAGTAATAATATCTATTCCAATGCCCTTTGTATATAAAAATTTATTGTTGAAATAGGTATCGTAGGTTTTTTTATTGTACGCATATCCAATATCGGCAAAAGTTTTTGCATAAATAGTAAAGGGAATATTAGTTAAGTAAGATGACTTAAAAGGAAAATGGATGGAAACCTGGAGCAGCTTTTTTTTAAGGGTATATTTTATTAGCCCATATGCAGCACCATCTACCACATAATACTCCATGCCACGGAGCGTTGCATCGCCATACCCAAGTGCCCGTTGGTTAAAATAAGGCTGGTCAAAAGGCAATTTTATTTTACCATTAACTTCTATGCTTGCGTACCAGTTTTTTGTAAGGTCGATGTATTTATTATAGCCGCCTTCTACATAAAACATATTGATGCCCTTTGTAAACCCAAAGCCACGTTTGCTGGCGGTTATAAAACCAGTAACGCCTATTAATGGATAGATGATATTGTTTACATCGGCATAACGGTAGCTATACGTAAAATCTATAAACGAGCTTTTTGTGGCGCCATTTTTTAAATAATTGGGATTATAAACTGCATTGGCAATAGAATCATTAATGCTTGTATATGTGTAAGCAAGAGTGAAAAGGTGCCTGCTTTTAATTGCTTTGCGAAAGCTGTAACCAGCGCTAGCGGTAAAGCTGCGGTTTACAAAATTTCCATTGTTATAAAACAGTAATTTATTATTGTAGGATGTTTTGTAGCCTACCTCACGGCTTTCGGCATAACCGGCACCAAATAAAAAGCCTTCCCTTAAAGCCCTGCTGCTAAAGGGTTGTATGTAATTAAAAGAAATATTTCTTGTGTAACCATTTAATAAATAAATTTTTAAGATATCCCTGTGGCCGGTAAAATTATAATCTACGAATTTGATGCCGTACTTGATCCTTGCAAAATCTGCTTTATACTTTACCAGCCACTCATTCAAATTTCTATCTACTGGTTGAAACTGTGGCAATGGGTATAAATACCACCTTTCTTTTACAAAAACTTTAATAATTAAGTTATTACCTAAAATTATAGTTGGTTCAATTGAAACCTCGTTGAATAAAGTAGTATTGTACACATGCTGACGGGCGAGCTCCAGTTGTTTTGGAATATCTGCAATTCGGATAGAATCGCCCGGTATAAATTGTATTTCCCGAAGGATGATAAAAGTTTTTGTTTTTTTATTGCCTGAAACTGTAATTTGATGCACCATTAGTTTTAACGAAGTATC
Source organism: Ferruginibacter sp. (assembly GCA_043788035.1). Taxonomy (GTDB): domain Bacteria; phylum Bacteroidota; class Bacteroidia; order Chitinophagales; family Chitinophagaceae; genus Ferruginibacter. The sequence goes on from JAYVUJ010000258.1 coordinate 10,179, forward strand.
TGTGCCTAACAATGCTGGTTTAAGAGAATAAGCGGCTAAAGAATCATTAGTTTGGGCAGTTGCATGTACAGCCATAAAAATAAACAAGCAGCAGTATAGTTTTTTAAAATGCTTCATTAATTAACCAACAATAATTTTTGTAGGGTGGGCGGCAAGTTACTTTAAAATGTAAAGTACTGGCGATACCTATTGTGATATACTTGTTAAGCAATGAATATGGTATAGGTATATTTTTTCTATATTTTGAATAGCAAAATAAAATACAAGCTTAAAAATCTGCAGATAAAAGATAAATAGCCCGTAGCGCTAAATATCCAGGTAATTCATCAAATGTTTATAATTAATATCGATATTATCCTCGAACTTTTCCTCGCTAAAATCATAAATAACATCATACTCATACCTTTCAAACGATGCAAGTATGGCACTAATTTCTTTTTTATTGAGGTGAAGCGTTACAGTTAGCAACCCTGTTTCTGTATTGGTTGTGGTGTTAAGGTGTAAAAGAGTAGCCTCGTTACTTTCTACAATGCGACTTATTTCTGATATAGAAAATTTTATCCTTTCCATTTCCAAAACGATGATGCCGCCAATTTCGGTAGCCCCGGAAAAGTTGCCGAGGGTTTTTAAAAGGTCGGGCAAAATAATTACCCCAATAAAATCATTACTACTATTGGCTATTGGCACAATGGTAGTTTCAAATTGGTTGCTAAAATTTACAGCAGTCAAAAAATGCACGTTTTCTTTAATAGAAGCCCGCAAAAAATCTTCTTGCAAAAGTTCCATGGTAGCTTTTAAGTCGTCTTTATCCAACAAGTCGTTCTCGCTTATCATACCCAGGTATTTATCTGCTGATACTACCGGCAGGTGCGTAACACGAAAATCGTTGATAAGCCTTAAAGCTTTGCTAACAGTATCTTGCAACTGAAGCCTGGGGATACTTGTGTTGATGAGTTCTGCTGTAAGCATATATTATAATTGTAGTTATAAAACAGTAACGAAGGCGCTGCTGTTTAAATTGTAAGACAATCAAAATGTTAAACTGTTGCAGCAGGTGCCTTCTGTTTTGCTAAAAAAGCATCTAAAACCTTGTTAAATTCTTCCGGTTGTTCCATCATTGGCGCATGCCCGCATTTATCTATAATATGTAACTCGCTATTAGGGATAAGCCTGTTAAATTCTTTGCCCACAAACGGCGGCGTAATGCTATCATTATTACCCCAGATAAGACAAGTAGGCTGCTGTATTTCATTGAGCTCTTCACCTAAATTATTGCGGATGGCACTTTTTGCAAGCGCTATAATTTTTATAACTTTAATACGGTTATTGGTTATTTCAAAAACCTCGTTTACCAGTTCGTCTGTAGCCATTGCGGGGTCGTAAAAGGTAAGCTCCGTTTTTTTGCGGATATAATCTTTATCGCCACGTTTGGGATAAGTATCGCCCATGCCATTTTCGAATAAGCCAGAGCTGCCTGTTAATATTAAAGATTTAATACGCTCCGGATGCTTTAATATGTGGAGCAGCCCAACATGCCCGCCTAAAGAGTTGCCCAGCAAATGGATATTAGTATAATTGCGGTATTCTATAAAGCGAAAAACAAATTTTTCAAGCCCACCTACAGAAGTATGTAAAAGGTCTAATTCAAGCAATGGAAGAAGTGGTACAATAACCGTGTACTTTTTTCTGAAATGTTCAATTAAATCCTCAAAATTACTAAGAGCGCCAAATAAGCCGTGCAAAAGCAACAAGGGCTCGCCACTGCCAACTTCGATATATTTAAATTTTCCGTCTTGTTTAATTTCGTAAGTCATTGTTGGAGCTAATGGTAATGCAAAATATAACCAACCGCTAAAATAGCGAATCGGGTTAAAATTACATTAAATAAAAGAATGCCTCAAATTAATGAGGGATTTTAGTAGATACGCCTTCGAAATAACCGCTTAATTGCGTGAACATATCTTTAAAAATGGGAATTATTTTTCCAAATTGATCCATAACTTTTGGTCCCCACGGTATTATATATGGATAGGTTTTAGATGCCTGTATGGTGGTATCCTGAAAAAGGCGGGCTTTATCAGCATAAAATAAAAAGATGCTAAAAATGATAGTGTATAACAGTATATATAGACTGATGCCTACGATACGGTTAAGCCAGCCTAATAAAGCCATTTCAAAAGTTTTCTCTATTAATTTGGCACCGATGTTTACCAGCAGCACTACCACTAAAAACACAATAGTGAATGATAAAAATGGCAGCCATTTGCCCGTTATCGTCATGCTATTTTGTAGGTAAGTTGCCATGGTAGCCGACAGCTTTAGTGCCGCTGCCATGCCTATAATAAAAGCTGCAATAGAAAATACCGCTACGATAAATCCTTTTTGGTAACCTTTAAAAATAGCTATCACCATTAATATTGCAAATACGATATCAATCAAAGCGTGGTATTTATTTACTCAATAATTCTTTAACAACCGTACTAATAATTTTACCATCTGCAAGCCCAGCCAGTTGTTTGGAAGCCGCGCCCATTACCTTGCCCATGTCTGCCGGAGAAGTAGCACCAACCTGTGTTATAATGCCTGCTACCGCTTCCCTTATTTCGGCTTCGCCCATTTGCTTTGGTAAAAACCTTTCAATAGTTTGTATCTCTTCTCTTTCTTTAACGGCTAAATCTTCACGGCCTTGTTTTTCAAATATTTCTAAGGAATCCCTACGTTGCTTCATCATTTTCTGCAAAAATCTTTGCTCTGTCGCTTCATTAATTTCGCCACCAGCTCCAGGCTCTGTCTTTGCTTTAATAATTTCTGCCTTTATAGCACGCAGGCTGCGTAAAACGCCTTCGTTCTTAGCTTTCATGGCGTCTTTCATTTCGGTCATTATCTGTTGTTCAAGGCTCATATGTTTAAATGCCATTCCCTAAAAGGTGCAGGACTTTTTTTATGTGTTAGGATGTATTTTTAAGCTTATCTTATTTAATTAAAGTAATAAGACTTATGCCTCACTACTAGCAAAAAAGCACATTAGCAAATTAGCTAATTATTATTGTTGTTCCCTCAATTGTATCGCCCTGAACTTATCAAAAAATTGCTTAGCAAATACCTTCATGTCATCGCTTAATCCCTGCTCTTGCGTAGCCCTTTTAAAAGTATCTGCCATAGTCATCAGCATCTGATAAAAAAAATCGCCCATTTCATCCATCATCATGTCTTTCGTCCACAAATCAATGCGCAGGGCTGTTTTATCTGTGCCATCCCAAAAAGCAATGCACATGGCTTTTGCTTGTTGGGCCATATCCGCAGTACTATCGCTGGCAGACCAACTTATATTTTCCGGGATTTTATTAGGGTCTAGTAATACATCTATTTTTATAGTAGACTGGTTCATTCAAAAGTTGTTAAAGGAAGCCTTGTGGCAATTTTATTTTAAATTATTTATAAGTTGGTAAAGATAAAGCCTTTGTATTGTTGTTTAACCTGTTACGCCTGCACATTTTATTATGTTTTGCCAAAGTACCTGACCACTTTTTTCCATTGTAAATTGAGCTGCTTGTTGTTTGCCTTTTTCAATAAGCTCATTTCGTTTATTTTCATCTTTAAACAGCAGCATCATTTTATCAGCTATATTTTCAAAAACTGCAGGGTCTGTAAATAATGCTGCATCGCCGCATATTTCATACATTAATATAGTATTGCTTACTATTACAGGCACACCGCTTTGCATGGCTTGTACAACCGGCAAATAAAAATTGTTTTCTGTTGGGGCAAACACAAATATATAAGCAGCAGCCATTATTGTTGTTAACGCCTGTTGGGGTAAATCGAACAACAATTTTACATCATCTTTATATTTATAAGATGCAAGGCTTTTTATAAAAGCATTATTTGGCAAAACAGTTTTTGTAGCAATAACTAATTGCATGTTACTTTTTTGCCTCTTTTTAAAAAACGAAAATGCTTTTAAAAGATGTATCAGGTTGTTTTCGGTGCTTAATTCACCAATAAATAAAAAGTATTCTTTTCCTGCTGCATATTTCTCTTTGCAAGCTTCTTTATCTGTTTCGCCAATGGGCAAGTATCCATTATCCCCAGCCATGTAAAAAACAATAATTTTCTGTTCATCAATAAAATAATCTTTACTTATTTTATTTTTTACAAATTGAGAAAAGGCAATAATTATAGTTGCTTTGTTTAAGAATAACTTAATATCTTTTTTTGAAAAAGAAAGTCCTTCAAGCATAGCTATATCAGCCACCAGCAAATATTGTGGCGTATCGATATTTAAAGAAGCAATGCCATTTATATTTATAAAAATACTTGCCGTATACTTTTTTAAAAGGGAGGGCAGCTTAAACCTATACCAAAATTTTTGTGCTAAAATATTTTTTGATACGGGGGCAACAGCTATGTTAGTAATGCCGCTAACATGGTTATTTATAGCTGATATGTTATGAGTTATTAAAAAATACGAATGTTCCCGATGGGATTCTATAATTTTAAAAATATAGTCACTAAAAAAAACTTTTTCGTAACTATTGTGTCCAGGTAATGCCCTGTTATTTATTACAATATTCATTACTGCAAAAATAAGCTACTATAATAATATTTTGAACATTCTGTTTTCCCAAATCCATACGTAGCATGGTTTGTAAAGCCGCTTAACCTATTGTTAACTTATGTTAATTGCAAGTTAACTAAACGCTGCTCTATATTTTCAATTCAAAATATCAATAGATTCTTATCCATGCAAAAATTAGTTTATATATTTTTTATAGCAATCTTATTTTTATCTAAAATTGTTACTGCACAAAATTTTACAGACACCACATTGCTAACTTTTCCCGCTGCGGAAAAAATATTCCTGCAAAATAACTTGTCGTTGTTGGCTAATAAATACAATGTCGATATTAATAAAGTATTGATAAAACAAGCAAAGCTAAAGGACAACCCTGTTTTAAGTACCGACCAAAATATTTATGATGGCAAATTTTTTCAACATAATGCTACTGGCGGGCAAGTTTACGTGCAAGTAATGCAGTTGATAAAAACCGCAGGCAAAAGAAGCAAGGCAGCACAAATAGCTACCGACCACACTGTGCTTGCGCAACAACAATTTGATGACCTGCTGCGCACATTGCGCTATACTTTACAAAACGACTTTTTGGATATAACGCATCTTTTAGAAATAAAAAAAGTGTACACCAGCGAAATAGGACAAGTAAGCAAACTGGCAAAATCAATGGACATTTTGCTGCAGGCAGGCAATGT
>JAYVUJ010000259.1:0-2221 GCA_043788035.1 Ferruginibacter sp.
TACATCAATGCTAACTCAAGCTATGCCGCCGGTACAGAAATTACAGCGCAAAATTACCTTACCAAATGGTGGGACATCAGTACCAATATCAACATTTATAATTCTAAAGTAAATACATCGGATACTATTACCAGTTTTTCGCAGCCTGCTTTATGGAGTTGGTTTGGCAAGTTCAACAGTAACTTTAAGCTGCCTAAAAACTTTGCCTTACAGTTTACTACTACCTATCAATCAAAAACCAACCTGCCTGTAAATACAAACACTGGCATGGGTGGCCCGCCACAAATGCAACAAAGCCAAAGTGCTTCCCAAGGGTATATCAAACAATCGTGGGGTATGGATATAGCGTTTAAAAAAAGCTTCCTTAAAAACAATGCGGCAGCGGTAACATTGAGTGTGAGCGATATTTTTCGCACTCGTGTAAGCAACCAGTATAGCAGTAGCGAATACTTTACCCAAACCTACAACCGCCTGCGTGACCCGCAAATGATTAAGCTAAACGTAAGCTATCGTTTTGGAAAGATTGATGCTTCTTTATTTAAACGCAAAAGTAACAAAGGCGAACAAAATGCTACTGATGGCGTTCAATAAACAACGCTTTTAAAACATATATTTGGCAACAGCCGCAATTATAAAACAATGCGGCTGTTTTATTGAGCTGCTGGCTATTTTGTTTAATATAAATACACCAGTTACAATTAAATACAAGTATCTTTTTGGATGGCAATACACACGTAACTAATTTTGGTCTTTCACTAAAAATTAGTAAAGAATGAATATACATTTAGGACAAATACAAAAGAATATCGAGCCATTACGCCAAAAAATCATCAATCACAAAGTATACTCCATCATAAAAAATGTAGATGATTTAAAGGTGTTTATGCAATACCATGTTTTTGCCGTGTGGGATTTTATGTCGCTCTTAAAAACATTACAGAACAATTTAACCTGCACATCCGTGCCATGGTTCCCTAAAGGTTCAGCAGCAACACGCCAATTGATAAACGAAATTGTAGCCGGCGAAGAAGCCGATGTTGATTTAAACGGCGATAGTAAAAGCCACTACGAATTGTACCTTGATGCGATGCTGCAATGTGGGGCTGATACTAGCCAAATTGAAAAGTTTATTGCCACCGTAAAAAAATCAGGCGATTTTAAACAAGCTTTCCAGATTTCCGGAACACCGCAAGCGGCTCAGCATTTTGTGGATTTTACCTTTACTATTATTAGAAGCAACAAAGATTATTTACAATCTGCCATATTTACTTTTGGGCGTGAAGACCTAATACCAGGCATGTTCATTTCAATTATTAACGACCTCTATACAAATTTTCCAACGGAAGTATCGATTTTTAAATACTATTTAGACCGCCACATTGAAGTTGATGGCGATCATCATAGCCACCTTGCCTTACAGATGACCGCTAACCTGTGCGGCGACAACGAACTATACTGGAAAGAAGCAGAGCAGGCAACTATTGAAGCATTGCAAAAACGCATTGAGCTTTGGGATGGTGTTTATGAAGAATTGATGAAGAAGAATATAGTTAGTGAACCTGCATTTGTAAGCATATATTGAGTTAAAAAATACCTGCTTTTCGAAAGAACTAATGCTTCTCAAATTAAAGATGAGCAACAGCTTCTCTGCCCTACAGAGAGGCTGTATTTTATTAACTGCAAAAGAAAATAAACAATCCAGCTCCTCCCATTAAATTACCTACATTCCAATGTTGCAAATAACCAATGTATGGGTAAATACTCTTTGGATGAATTTTATAAAGAAAATGCTACGCTAATACCAAAAGGCATTAGCAAAAGAGATTAAGCATTTTAATATTTTTAAGACCGATAAATTGGCGGTCAAGCTTTAAATAAAGCCTATAAAGCCTTACAACCACCGTACTCACTACAAAATCAGTATTATTAATGGTAGGAATAAAGCGGAATATGCCTACAAAGTAATCAACATTAAAAAAATACTTTACTATTTGCAACGCCTAAGATACCCTACCATTGGATGCGGCAGGATGAAGGGCAGGCTAGTTATTTGTGCATTTTTACAGATGACTTTTTGATAAGAAATAAAAGTGGCGTAGTGCTGGATGAACTACCTATTTTTAAAGTAAGCGGCTACCCGGTATTTCAATTAGGTGATGAAGGATTTAAAGAAATTAATGCCATTTTTGAAAAGATGTATGAAGAATTATACAGCGATTAT
>JAYVUJ010000260.1:0-8506 GCA_043788035.1 Ferruginibacter sp.
CAGGGGCGTTACATATTTTTCGCCATACAACAAATAAATAATGAGCAATAAAAGGATAATATCTTTTGTAAAAGTTTGTATAGGCGTAATGGGTATACAATCGCCAAAGCAGCCACAAGTGGCTATCTTGCCACTAAACAATACGTAACTGGTAAGAAAAGTAAAGAATAACATAAGCAATAATAATAACCTGAGTACTAACTTCTTTTTCCATCCTGTCAACAATGCCACACCCAGTACAATTTCCAGCGTTATCATAATTACAGAAAAACTAAAAGCATAATTATATACCCAATCCATCAGCGAAGTAAAGTAGCCATCCCTGCCCCACACTTCAAAAAATTCCTGCATTTTATAAGTTAATCCCAGCGGGTCGATAGCTTTTATCAAACCAGAAAAAATAAATAAAACGCCTACCAATATCCTTGCAATAGTTACACATACTTTCATAATTATATTTTTTGCTTTACCAATACAATGGTTAAAACGGCAGCTGCAACTTAGTTGGAATGTTTGCCTTCGCCTATCAATATCAATGCAAAAACAGCGTAGTTTATTATGTCGAAATAGTTAGCATCAATGCCTTCGCTCATAATTGTTTCCCCCTCATTTTTTATAATTTGTTTTATGCGCAGCAGTTTTGCCAGTATCAAATCTGTAAAGCTTTCCTGGCTCATATCCCGCCAGGCCTCGCCATAGTCGTGGTTCTTAGCTTGCATCAACTTTTTTACGATAGCTACTTTTTCTTCGTACAAAGCAGCCACTTCATCTACCGGCATTAATTCCGTTTCATCGGTTTGTTTATCTAATTGTATCAGCCCAATGATAGCATAATTAAGCATGCCCTTAAATTCACTCACAATATCATCCCCAATTTTTTGTACGCCTTTTTCCTGAATTGTGCGTATGCGCTTGGCTTTTATATAAATTTGGTCTACTACAGAAATGGTGCGGTAAACCCTCCAGGATGTTCCGTAGTCGATTGTTTTCTTCAAAAAAATTTCTTCGCAGGTCATTATAACTGCGTCGTATTGCTCTAGTGTGTTCATAATTTGTTGAATGTGGCTATTTTTGTTATTGTCAAAAATACTTGATTCTGCCTGATGTACACACTTAACTGCAAAGGAAAATTATTAGTAATAGATAAACCATTGGTGATGGGCATTATAAATGCTACCCCTGATAGTTTTTACGAAAGCCATTTACAAAAAGGCATTGATGCCACCATTGCATTAGCAGATAACATGCTGCAAGAAGGAGCGGATATACTCGACATTGGCGGACAAAGCTCCCGACCGGGAAGCCAACGTATAAGCGCCGAAGAAGAAATTGAAAGAGTAGGGCCGCTAATAAAACAGCTTATCCAAAAACATCCCGATTGTATTATTTCAATAGATACTTATTACAGCAAAGTTGCCGCCGCGGCCATTGATGCAGGCGCTGCTATTGTAAACGATATTAGTGCCGGAGAAATGGATACCGCCATGCTACCAATGGTGGGCGCATTTGGCGTTCCCTACATTTGCATGCACATGAAAGGCACACCGGATAACATGCAATCTCTGGCTAAATATGAGGATGTAACAAAAGAAGTGCTGGATTATTTTATTACAAAGATTGCTGCTTGTGCCAAAGCGGGCATTACAGATATTATTATCGACCCAGGCTTCGGCTTTGCCAAAACAGCGGCGCATAATTTTACCTTGCTAAAAAACCTTCCCGTTTTTGAAATGCTCGGCAAACCAGTACTGGCAGGAATTTCAAGAAAAAGCACTATCTACAAAACGCTGGGCATCACATCTGGCGAAGCCTTAAATGGCACTACTATTTTAAATACCCTGGCCTTACAGAATGGGGCTGCTATTTTAAGGGTGCATGATGTAAAAGAAGCGAAGGAAGCCGTAACGTTGATGGAGTGCTATAAAAATGCATAGCGCAGTAATTTTTGTGCATTTTTAAAAATGCTTGTCATGATCAGAAAAATTGATTTCCGAAAAAAATTAAAACCAAAAAAAGCAGCCCAATAAAAGGGCTGCTTTTTTATACCTATTATTTTACTATTTTAATGCTGCGGCTGAGGCTGTGGTTGCCCTTGGCCCTGCCCTTGCGCACCTTTCATTTTTTGTTGCATCTGCTGCATGGCTTGCTGCTGCTGCATCATTTTTTGTTGCATGGCCATTTCATCTGCCATAGCTGTTTTTTTATCGGTAACCTCAACTACTTCTACATCAAAAATCAAGTTTTCGTTAGGCTTGATAGCAGGCATCTGGCCTTGTGAACCATACCCTAAAGATGAAGGGATATAGAAACGTGCCTTTGCGCCTTTAGACAGCATACGCAAGCCTTCAACCCAGCCTGGTATAACACGTGGGGCCCACATATTTACAGGCAATAATTCCATGTGGTTAAACTGAGAATCTACATTTGAATCAAACGCCTTACCATCAAAGCTTTTGCCCGTGTATTTCATTTTAACGCCAACAGAATCGGTAACTTTTGGACCAGTTCCTTCCTGTAAAATTTCTACGTAAGTGCCTTTTGGAGTCTTGGTAGCTTTAATATTTTTAGATGCAAGGTAATCGCTGATTGTCTTGTCATCTTTAGTAAGCTGGCCAATCGCATTAATAGAATCTTTCATTTTCCTTTGCTCCATTTGTACCTTGTAGGCACTATCCGCAGCTTCTTTACTGGTGAAAATATTTACAATTTTGTAGTAAGCAACCAGGTTGCCTCCTTTCTTCATAAATGGCGGTATTTGGCTGCCTTCTTTCATAACGCTGTCAACCAATTGCTTTACAATAATACTATCGCCTTTCCTTACCTGGCTAAATATTTTGTAGTAAGCAGGAGGCATGCTTGCAGAATCCATCGTAGATATGTTGTTACCGAATTTACGGGAATCCCCTAAAGATGAATCTTTTTTATTCGTAAGCCCAGCACCTTCATAAGTCTGCTCAAACTGAATTTCAAAAAAGTTGCCGTTTTGTATTTTCTTTCCATTCCCATCGGAAATAATTTTGTATTGCATACCCTTGTCGCTTTTCTTAAAAGCCTGGGTGCAACTTGCTAATAACACTGTAGATACAGCTAATAAATAAAAAAATTGCTTCATGTGTTTTTGTATTTTTTTAAAATTGATAATTGCTTAGTTGTTCCCTGCTTTCTTTCATAGCGGCTACAAATTTAGCTACTACTTCTTCAAGCGGTTCTTTATTTTGGCCTCCTGCTGCATTAAAATGGCCACCGCCGTTAAAATATTTGCGGGCAAAGGTGTTTACATCAAACCCGCCTTTGCTCCTAAAAGAACTTTTACGTTCCTCCCCCCTGTCAATAATTATCGCAGCTAATTTTATACCCTTTATGCCTAATGGATAATTTACCAGCCCCTCTGTATCGCCTGTCTTAATATTAAATTTTATAAGGTCGGCCTGCGGAATAGCTATCAGCGCCGTATTGTATTCATAAAATACTTCCATCCTGTTCAGCAAAACATTGCCAATAAAACGAAACTTGTTCTCTAAAAAATTATCAAATAAATTTTCATGCACTATCCCATGCTCCAGCCCTTTATCCTTCAGCGTTGCAACCATCCTATGCACGCTGGCAGTAGTTGCCGGAAACCTGAACGAGCCCGTATCTGTCATCACGCCTGCATACAAACATGCTGCAATTGTTTCATTTATCTTATCGCTATGGCCACTATCCATAATAAAATCGTACACCATTTCGCAAGTACTGCTTTTGTTGGTATCGCTTTGGCCATAAGCAAATTTATCTACCTGCGGTTCCTGGTGATGGTCTATTAAAATCCTTTCACCGCTAGCGTTGCCTAAATTTTCCTCCATCCGCTTGGTACGGCTAAGGGTATTAAAATCAAGGCAAAACAACCAGTCGGCGCTAGCCATAGCTTTATTGGCATCATCTGTATGCCTTTCGTAATCCAGTACGTTTTTTGTACCAGGCATCCAGGTTAAAAAATTTGCCCAGTTGGTGGGCGAAATTACCGTAACGGCATGACCAAACTGTATCAAAAAATGATACAGACCTAAAGATGAACCCATCGCATCGCCATCCGGCTTTTGGTGGGTGGTTATCACAACCTTGCGTGGCTGCGATAGTAGTGGAAATATGTGTTGGAGTGATTGCATAAAGCGGCGCAAAAGTAGTTGAAAGTTTTTAGTTTTTCACTTTCTGTTTTATGTTAAGTTTTAAGCAAAGGTTTTAAAGCCAAAGTTATTTTAATAATTAATAGCTGGCGCCACAAAACTCATAACCTATAACTCCCTACTTATACCTATGCCGGCGCCCCTTCGACCGGGCTTTTCACTTCAATCTTTTTTTCGGGCGACCCGACAAAAAATGGATTTCTGTTTTAATCCCTGGCGCTTCAATTCCAACAGTATTAGTACAACCAGTACCGATTTTACGTTTAATTACCAGCAGGGTAACCAATAATATAATAAAGTTGCAAATGGAAGAAGTGTACCAAATGCAGCCTCCTTGCCCTCCAAAGGAGGGTTCTAGCGTATTCAAATTTAAAAGTCTTTTACAATTCGCAGCGTCGGGAACCCTCCTTTGGGGGGCAGGGAGGCACTCTTACAATTCGTAATACTGCCGGGAGCGATTAATCTTAACATCCCTCAATAAACCTGATTTTGGGCTTATAGAAAAATTAAAATATCGGTACTGCCCAACCGGCGAAATATTGATAGACAATTGCCAGCAGTGCATTTCACGGGATATGGTCATCGTCATAGTGCCTAGCTTGGCTTGTGAAATATCGTAATACCCACTAATGCCAAACTGCCATTTTTCAGTAAGCTTTAATGTGTTGTTCCAATTTAGGTTTTGGGTAAGGTTGCTTATGAAACTTTGAGACTGCACCACATAAGTCTTGCTATATTGAAGGCTGTAGGACAAGCTTAAAGACCATGGAAGGCTAAAATCCGTAAACTGCGCCGGGTTGTTATTAATGTAAGCAGCCTCAGTTTGGTACTCATCTAAAGGCAAGCCACTGGTTTGGTTAGTATATTGGTTAGGGCTGGTTGGCACTTTCGCTTTTTTACTTTGGTCGCCCCCCTGAAATTGGGTAGATAAAGAAATGCTTGCACTTGTTAACCGGCCCAGGCTTGGCCTGCTTTTCCATATCAGAGCATTACTATCTGCACCCGTTAGCCGTGATACCTGGTATGGGTTTAAATTGGCACTGGTAGTAATATTTATTTTATTGAACAGGTTGGTACGGGCGCTTATGCCAAAGTTGCTAAATTGAAAACTGTCTTTTAAAAAGTTATAGCTGCCATTAAAAGTAAACCCATCTATTAACGTAACTTTTTTAGTTGCACCTGCAGCCGTATCTGCCTTATTGCGCACTTTCATCTGTACATTGTTATCAACGTTAAAGCTTATGCCACCAAACTTACCTTCGCCAAAGGCACCGGCAAGTGTATTGGCATATACCGACGAACGGATTGTTTTGCCTTTGTAAGCAGCCGAGGTATCAAATTGGGTATTGTAATACGAGCCTGCATTAAAGTCGGGCTTATAACTAAGGCTGATGGAAGGGCGTATCTCATGCCGGATAGCCTGCACTTTAGAGTTTTTGCCAAATGTAAAAGAACCGAATACTCGGGTTGATAGCCCAAGGCTAAACGACATATCCCTAGCCGTATAAAAGCCCTTATTAATACTCGTATCTATCCTGTTTTTTGCCGGGTTAAATATTTGGTGCAGCTGTTGCTGGTACCAATGCTCGCTATAACTTATGCCGGGCGATATTTGCACCGGCCCAATCTGCGGCAAGGTTAAAGAGATAGGCACACCATGCGTTGCGCCCCATTGAAGGTTATTGGTTATTTGCTTGCCAATATTCAACTTGCTTACAGTTGTATCATCCGAAAAATAAGTAAGGCTCTTGGCATTTGAGTTTAGGGCAATGCCTATATTTTCGTACCACTTTAAAGCCCCTACTGCTTCTTTTCTTCTAAATGGGTATAAGGTATTTAAATTGAAGGTAACATCCGGCAATGTTATATTGATGACTTTGGTAATTGTATTTTGAGAGTGGTTGGCGTTTATAGAAATATTAAAAGGCTTATCCTTCCAAACCTTTGCCCAGGCAATAGAGGAGCTTAATTGGTTTTGCACGTTCCTTGCCGCATTATTGGGCACCAAAGAGTTAAACTTGCTGCTACCAGCATTTACATTTGCGCTAAAAGTAACGCCTGGCCTGGATTTAGTATCGGCGCTATGGCTCCAGCGTACATTAAATGCATTGGTGGTAGAGTAATCCGGGTCGCCTTTAAAATTATATTTAAAATGGTTAATATCTATTGAAAAATTGCCGGAATAATGGTACCTCGTATAGTACCTGGGGCTTACGTTAAACGTATAGCCTCCATACGAATACAGCGTTGCCCTTGTAGTTACATCCCAATTATCACTGATAACTTTATAATACCCCAGCCCTTCCAAAGCAAGCCCAAACTGGTCGTTTGCGGTAAAGGTAGGCGCCAGTAAGCCAGAATGCCGCCCCTGCGCTAACGGAAAAATGCCAAAAGGCAACACAATCGGCAAAGGCACGCCTTCAAACTCCGGATGCACCGGACCGGTAATGGCAAACTTTTTATTCCTGAATTTTATTTTTTTTGCTACAAACGCAAAATGTGGCGTATCCAAATTACAAGTAGTAAACCTTCCCCTATAAACATAAAAATCTTTGGCATCTATTTTCTTTATACGTTCGCCGTAAATATACATTTCGCCTTGCTGCGTGTAAGTGCCTTTGGTAATGCCTTTGCCATTCTTCATGTTAAAGCCAATAGTATCGCTTACTACTTTGCTATCGCCTTGTGTAAGTGTAGGAAAAGATACCACTTTGCCGGCACTGTCTTTTTTAAGGGAAGCCGTAACAAGCCCTGTCTGCTGGTCAAATAGTATTATGGGTGCATCCAAATTATTATCCAGGTATTTTGTGCTTGATTTTTTGCCGTATAAAGTAATGGTCTTGCCTGGCACATCCATCACCAGCGAATCATCCGCATGATAAACAACTGGTGCCGTAAGCGAATCTTTAGAGAGCTTGATATGCAAACTATCAAAAGCTATCAGGGAAGAATCCTTTTTAGGCTTTCCTGTACTATCCTTGCCTAATCCGGTAGCGTCACGCCTGCGCAGCCCTGCAGTATCTTTAAGCGACAACACCAGCACACTATCCGGCACCAGCTTTTTTTGGGCATTAAATTTGGCAACAGAATCCTTATCAAGCTTGATGGCTATTTTAGAGGTGCGTTGTGGCTTTGCGCTGCCTGGCGGAATGGTATCTGTAGTTAAATATTTGTAAAACCCATTGGCTAAAAACATCTTATTACTTACAGCAAACGTTACTGTAATAAGTAAGCCCATCACCATGGATGCCAATATATATTTTGCCTTACCTTTGTAATCGTTATCCATTTGCAGTTGTTCGCAAAAATAATGATATTAGTTCCATTAAGTGTGAAGGAATCCTTATAATTAATAACGCCCAGATAAACCTGTTTGAATATGGTCAGAATGAACTTTTTGTTTCAATTTTTTTTTGCTGCTCTTTTAATATCCGGTACCGCGCTTGCACAAACACCCACAACACCTGTTACTAAAAAAATAAGGACCATTATTGTGGATGCGGGCCATGGTGGCAAAGACTTTGGCGCACATGGCGGCTACGAAGGCGGGTTAGATTCAAAAGAAAAAAACCTTACGCTGCAGATTGCATTAAAGCTGGTAGCAGAATTAAAAAAGCAATTGCCCGATGTAAAAATTATCCCCACACGTACCACAGATATTTATCAATCGCCTCCCGAAAAAGCAGATATTGCCAATGAAAATCATGGCGACCTGTTTATATGTATACATGCAGATGCCGTAGCGCTTAAAACAGGCAGGAGGCAAACAGGCTCCCATCAGGAAACAAGGTACCATGTAAAAAAAACTGGTAAAGGTAAAAGGCGAAAGACAACCTCCACCCCTTACACTGTTACAGTGCCTACCTACGAATATTATAAAATTGGCAGCCAACGCACCGGTACCAGCATTTGGTTATTTGCCGCCCACAAAACTAAAGACAAACTGGATGCGCTGTTAAAAAATGAAGAACTTGAAATTGAATCAGGTGTTGATAGTGTATATAATAACATAGATTTTGATACGCCAGAAGGAAGGATAAGAGCAAAAATTTATGCAGACAGGTACCAGAAAAAAAGCATTAAGCTTGCTACCATGGTTGACCAGGAAGTAGACAAGACCGACCGGCCGGCATTAGGCCTTTACCAACGCCAAAAAGGTATTTGGGTTTTACAAGCTACTAATATGCCTGCCATATTAATTGAAACCGGCTTTATAACAAACCACGATGACGAACGGTATTTAAATAGCGAAAAAGGGCAGCAAGAGCTGGCGGAATGTATAGGCAGGGCAGTTAAAAAGTATAAAGAAGATATTGACCATACAGCTACCATTGCCGCGA
>JAYVUJ010000261.1:0-3783 GCA_043788035.1 Ferruginibacter sp.
AAGAGAAATTCTATACTATTGTAAGGGGCTTTGTTGATTCGTTTAAAGCGATGGAAGTATAAACGTTGATGCTTGCACTATTTTTTAAAAACCAATAAATAAATTTATTGCCCCAGCAAGAAAGCTTTGGTAGCCATTGTTGTGTCACTCACTAGTACAAAAATAGCCTTGGGCAACTTTTATCAACTGCTGTGGGGTGCCTGCGGATTTGTATAGATTTTAGAAAATTTATTGCTTAAAGTCTACACCGCTAAAATTAAGTGTACACCTTTTGTAAGGGTGTAAACTTTATTTAAAATTTTTGGTTAGCGTTTACACCTTTTAAAAAGGTGTGAACGCTAACCAAAATTATTTAGCAACTGCCATCTTTACTTTTTTGTTCTTTATTTTTTCATCCTTTATAAGCTCCAGCACTTCGCCAACTTTGAGCTTACGTATGGCTACGAAAGAGAAAAAATCTTTTACTTCTATTAACCCGATATCATCTTTTTTTAATAAACCTTTGTTAGATAAAAAGCCAACGATATCTATTTTATTCACTTTATCTTTTTTGCCGGCGGCAATAAACAACGTGCTCCACTTTGGCTTTTCGGGCAACTCTACTTTTTCTGGTAATTCAATTGCTTCCACATGCCCTTTAATGTAGGCTGGCAGCTTTTCTTCTTCAGATAATATCAATACCGATTTACCGCCGGCTTCCATGCGTGCGGTACGGCCGTTGCGGTGCGTATACACATCTTCGGTAGCGGGTAAATGATAATGGATAATGTATTTTATGTCGGGTATATCCAGCCCACGGCTGGCAAGGTCAGTTGTTACCAGCACATTAGAAGTGCCGTTTTTAAACTTGCACATCGCACTTTCTCGTTCCTGCTGTTCCATGCCGCCATGATAAAATACATTTACAATGCCTTTATCTTTTAACAACATACTGGTACGCTCAACAGATTCGCGATGGTTGCAAAATACAATCATCGACTTGCTGCCAACAGAACAAATAAGCCGGAACAAGGTCTCCGATTTATCTTTATCAGGCGATAATACAGTCCTTACCACCAGTTCATCTTCAGCAGGTTTTTCCATGGGGGTTAAAAAATTAAGCCTTACCGGAGAAACCAATCCAATAAAATCGGGTATGCGTACCGCTTCCGTTGCAGAGGTCAATATTCTTTTTTTAACAGCCGGCAAAGAACCGATAATAAACGACATTTCTTCCTGAAAACCAAGTTCCAGCGATTTGTCAAATTCATCCAAAACCAATGTGGATATGCCTTCTACCTTAAAATTACTGCGGCGTATATGGTCTGCCACTCGACCGGGCGTACCAACAATAAGGGCAGGGGCTTGTAGTAAATTATTTTCTTCGGTTTCTCTTTTATGTCCGCCATAGCAGCAAGTAACTTTATAGCCGGTAGCCATTTTCCTGAAAACTTCATCAATCTGAATTGCAAGTTCACGGGACGGCACTAAAATTAATGCCTGCACCAGTTTGCTTTCTTTTGTAAGCAATTGTATGATGGGCAATAAAAAAGCCAGCGTCTTACCAGAGCCGGTGGTTGACAATAAGATTACATTGTCACTTTCTTCAGTAGTTTTTAGCGCTGCCAGCTGCATCTCATTCAGCGCATCAATTTGCAGGTTGGCTAATATTTTTTGTACAGGGATGTTGTTATTTTGCATTTCGGCAAAAGTAGTCTTTGTATCACTAAGCACAAAAAAGAGAATGTTTGAGGAACATTCTCTTTGTATCAAAAATATATGGCTTTATTATGGTACAAAGTATGTCTTTACCACTGAGTGATAAAATACGTAAGTAAGCCCGTTAAAAGGGTTTTGGTTATAGCCAATGGTTTCTATCAAACCAATGCCTTTGGCGAAATAATATTCGGTAACTCCCGCAGGCGTTAGCCCCTGGCTTGTTTGAATAGTTTGGTTAACACTTACCCTATACACATTAGTAAAGGGAACGCCTAGCAAAACCCTGTTAATATCTTTTTGCATTATGTTATGGTTGCGGTACAATTTATTGCCGGATACAACAGAACTATCCGTCCAGGTTGTACCAACCGGAGCGTTGGCTTTTAATTCAATGGAATTTATTTCAGTCATTACATTTCCCGAAGTAATGGATTGCGCCCGGTAGGCAATGGTGGTTGTTTCTCCATTAGAGCAGTTTAAATAGGTGTAATTAGTAGTTGAGCCATCAGAAATACCTATTTTTTTAAAGCCCCGCCCGTTAATGGCAGTGTCATCACTACTAATAAAATTTGATAGCCTGGGGGTAACGGTTGTTGTAAAGCCAGTATCGCTCAAATTAGGACTAATCATCGAATCAACATATTCGTATTTGCTACCCAAGCATATTGGGATGTAAATACATTCCTTACAATCGCTTGTTGATGGGGCTGTTGTGGTAATTTTAAACTGGCAGCCATTGGTACCGGGGGCAAAAGTAAAAGTACCCACTTCTGCAACAGCGCCAGTACCAACTAATGTTACCGTATGTAGACCGGTGGTTGTAAAATTGCCACTTGCAAAAAACATCATCCCGTTAATGGCATTGGTTGAAATTGTATAGGAGCCTATGGTGGCTACTGTTGCTTTAATAACCACTGTATCGCTTGCATTTAAAGCTTGCCCTTGCATGTAAGTGCCCTTAATAAGCGGGGTGGTGCAACTATCTGGCGAGCCATGTAAAGTAAACAAAGCAGTGCCGGAACTTGCCCCTGTTGCAGTAAAATTAATAGCAAAAGTACAACCAGCTGAGCCTGGCGTAAATACAAAACTGCCAGCAGCCAAAGGAGTACCGGAGCCTTTTAAAGTAATAGCTTGTAAGCCAGTAGCGGTAAAAGTACCGGAACCTATAAAAATAATACCGTTAATGCTTGCAGTAGCAATGGTGTAAGTACCAATAGAATCTACTTTTACCTTTATAATTACAGTATCAATTGTGTTTAATGCGCTGCCTTTATTATAGGTACCGCTAATTATTGCGGCAGTGCAAGTACCGGTTCCTCCAGCAAAAGAATAGGTAGCAGTACCGCCGTTTGAGCCAGGCATATTACTAATTTCATCTCCTGCCGTAAGTTCTTTTTGGCAGGCAGTAAAAAGCAATATGATAGTACAAAACACAAGTACGCCTGAAAGATGTTTTCCCATGGTGATTAGTTTCAATTAAGAATATTGTAGGATTTTTATTTGATGGGTACGTTGAAAGTACCGTTAGTTATCAATATCGTAGTTCCCCCGGCCATCCCTGTATCGCTTAAAGTGCCACTAAAAGTACCTTGTGCCCTTGTTGTGGTGATACTTGTTATAGTTATTGTAGCAGGAGTAAAACTTATGCCGGAAACTGCACTAGAAGCAGTAGTACCGTTATTATAACTAATCGAGTAAACTTTTCCACTCATAAGGGTGGATGCATCAAATACTTCACCATTTGAAAATGAAGTGCCTGTTTTTTCAGGAATTATCTCCAATGTTTCGCTAGCATTACTACCGGATGTGCCAAATATGTCAAGTGCTATAAAAGCAGGGGCGGGCGCCGCTGCAGCAATCGATTGTTTTGTTGCTGATGCATCAATATTAAATGTTTTAGCAACTCCATTTATTTTACAAGTAATAACACCATCCGTAACTGCAGCTGCTGGTACAGTTACTATTTGAAAAGCACAGGAGCCAGTGGCTACTACTGGCGTAAATAAATCAGTGCTGGCTGCCGTTGGTGTGCCACTTCCTGATAAAAGTATTGTTTGTGCTCCAAGCGTGGTGAAATTACCTGAG
>JAYVUJ010000262.1:0-2946 GCA_043788035.1 Ferruginibacter sp.
TTGGTGAGCAGCTTAAAACTAAAAGAGGCTGCAAAAATTTGCAACCTTCTTTTAGTGGACTTACCTATTTGTAAAAATTCGCAAAAATAATTCTGGCAGGATTAATAGTTTTGTAATTTTTTTATAATAAATGGGGTGAGATAGAGCTCTCTCCCCGTGTAATTCCAATATCCTATGAAAAACCATCCCAAAGACGGGTTTTTTAGCAAAAGGGTTGCATCAAAAAAAAATAAAACAAAAAATAATTTTGCAAGTTTATGGAGATGGCAATGTTAATCTACTAAAAGCCCCTACAGTCCTGCTTATTAGTAAAAATTAAATTAGTTAATAAGTGAAAGAATTTTAAATAAAAACGATCAGGCAATCAATTTTTAAAAAAGGTGTGGGATAAAAATCACTATTCGTGTATGTAATTTTAGAAATCTTAGCATAAGAAGTTTTTTTAAAATGATGAACTTAAGTTATTTTATACTAAATATAACACACATTAAATATTAATATAAGATATAAATAATCTTAAATCAATTTGCACCTTTTGTCTATGCTTTTGTAAAAATTATAAGTAATTGTATGATATTTTAATATGTCGCTAAAAATAAAAACAATAAGCTAGTGGTACATAATTTATCCGTAAAATGCTATTCTTAAAAAAGCAGTTTTTATGTAAGCCATCAGTAAACCTATTTATAATCCGGCAACAATTCAGTCCTCAACAGTCTTATTTTAAATTATCCGGGTGCAATAATCTTTTTATTTTGAATCATTAAGTACTTATTTTGTAATTTAACTTAATTACAATTCATACAACTACATAAGTTCGTAAATAAGAAATTCAGTACCAGGCATAAGAAAAAAATGATGAAAGAGATAAAAGACATCGTGTGCGCTTTTGAAAAAGCAGCTGCATCTGAAAAGGCTTGCGCACTCGCTACTGTGGTACATGTAGATGGTTCATCGTACCGCAGGCCAGGCGCCCGTATGCTTGTTACAGATGATGGCATGCTTACTGGTGCAATAAGTGGAGGCTGCCTGGAAGGCGATGCTTTAAGAAAAGCACTGCTTGCCATTGCGGAAGGAAAAAATAAGCTCGTTACTTACAATACCATGGATGAGGATGATTCTAAATTCGGCGTTCAGCTTGGTTGCAATGGCATTGTACATATTTTATTTGAGCCAATAATTATTGCCGATGTTAATAATCCAATATCTTTTTTAAAGAAAGCTTTGGCCATACGTGATACTGTAGTACTTGCTACCTTATTTTCCTTAAAAGAAAAACGGCAACAAATTGGCACTTGTTATCTACAACAAGCCACAGGCGGTATTTATTATGCGGATGTATTTAATAACCTGTCGGTAATTGCGAGAGATACAATTATTGCCGATGTTGCAGTGGCTTTCGCTACCCGCCAATCTGTTATTACAATGGTTGAAGATGGTGACGTTCAATGCAGTGCTTTTATCCAATGTTTACCCCCGCCTATTTCGCTTTTTATTGTAGGCGCAGGTAACGACATTTTGCCATTAGTAGCCATTACCCAATTGCTGGGTTGGGATGTTACCATTATTGATGGCCGCTCTTCACATGCAACAAGGCAGCGTTTTAGCCAGGTAAAAAATCTAATTATTTCAAAACCAGAAAGTGCTTTAAGTACAATAAACATTGATGATACTTCGGTAATAGTGATAATGACACACAATTACAATTATGATATCGAAGTACTTAAGCAATTGATACATAAAAATTTCGCTTACATTGGCATGCTTGGTCCAAAAACAAAAATGCAGCGGATGTATGATGCCCTGCAAAATGAAGGGATAATAATTACAAATGAAAAACGAAACAATATTTATAGTCCGGTTGGTTTGGATATTGGCGCAGAAACTGCAGAAGAAATTGCATTATCAATAGTAGCAGAAATTAAAGCAGTTTTAATGGGGAAGAATGCACAAATGCTGCGGCATAAAGAAATAGCCATTCATCAATAGTAACCGTACAAACTTTGGTAATAAATAAAAGCTAAAGTATAATTAAAGGCTTTAGCGTATTTGCTCGCTTTTTGTTAGGCTTAGTAAAAAGAGTAAAATAAAATGGAAAATTACGGGCTAATAATACTCGCCGCAGGTGGCTCTTTAAGGCTTGGCAAGCCTAAGCAGTTGCTATTATATGAAAACCAAAGCCTGTTAAAAAAAATTGTACGTATTGCAGTAGAAGTAGCACCTAATAATTCATTAGTTGTAATTGGCGCCCAAAAAGAAAGCATGCAAAAAGAATTGGCGTCAACGGGTATTGCCATAACTATAAATAATAATTGGCAGCAGGGAATGTCTACATCAATAAAAATTGGCTTAATACAATTGTTAAAAAGTAATGCAGCACTTATTGGTTGCATATTCTCAGTGTGCGACCAGCCTTTTATAACCGCAGGGCTCTTGCAAAACTTAATAAAAAAACATCAGCAAAGCAGTAAAGGTATTATTGCTGCAGCCTATGCCGGTACAACTGGTACACCTGTATTGCTTGATAAAAAATATTTTGAAGAATTGATGCATCTTCAAAATGACGAAGGGGCAAAAAAAATATTACATAAATATAATCACGACCTTGCAACTATTCCGTTTGAAGGTGGCGAAGTGGATATTGACACTAAAGAAGATTATAAAAAATTAATGGATGTTGACAGATAAATATAATCGGGTACACGACTACCTGCGCATATCGCTTACGGATAATTGTAACTTACGTTGCTTTTATTGTATGCCCGAAGAAGATTATGCATTTACACCGGCAAGCCGCCTTATGCAGGCACCAGAAATTGAAGCATTGGCAAAAATATTTGTTGCACAAGGCGTACAGAAAATAAGGCTTACTGGCGGAGAGCCGTTAGTACGTAAAGATGCCGCAGATATTATTTTACGTTTAGCTAAGCTGCCCGTAAAACTAAG
>JAYVUJ010000263.1:0-2509 GCA_043788035.1 Ferruginibacter sp.
CGGCCAAGATACCCTGGCACTACTTCTTTAGCCGCAATTGAATCAATGTTTATAAAAGGCATATAAATTTATTTGGTAAACAAATGTAGCAATAACAACGCCATTAAGTAATGGTGAATTCTGCAGCCCAAGCAATTATCCATAACCGTTATATATTTTAACTTTACAACCATTTATTATTGGGTATTTTTTTACATAATAGCCAGTAAAATAGCCTACAAACCATTTTTAATTATTAATCGTACATTATTTAAAAAAAATAGGTAATGATATTGATTTTTTATGTATTTGTTGCAGAAAAGTACTACTTTTATGGTATCCCTTAACCTTTACCCAATATCAATATCCTTTAGATATTTCCTGTTTTTTTAATTTTCAATACTTCTGATTTGTTATAACTGCCTAAATTTTGGCACGGCAAATGCTAAATCTTAATTTAATACATCCAAAACTAAAAAGCAATTTTCTTAAGCTTAACACCTAATAAATAGTAAGTAAGTATATCCCAAATCCTGTTTTAAAGCTACAAGCCTTTCCGGGGCTACATTAAAATCCTTTTCTCATTTTCAACCGTCCAACACTTTATTTTATAGAAAATGAAATACAGGAACCTATTAATACCGTAACTTAAAAATATACACAAGATGGAAAATTCTTACACCGCTTACACAAAAAAAATTAATGGGACAGAGTTTTATTTTATTAAAAAATATACCTGTTACCCAGAAGTAAAAAATACGCCCGCTATACTAAAAAGTTTTGGCATGCATACCAACTTTGTAAAAGCTTGTAAAATTGCCCAAGTGCACGAAGAGGAGATACAACAACAGCTTTTTAAAGACGTAAACCCTTTTTCTGTATATGGGTATAATACCGCTTCACCAGTACTTTCGACTAGTCTTCGGGTAGAGTTAGTGAATAATAAACCTTCTTTGGTGTCCAGGCTATCTGGCATCAAAAAAATTATATCGGCAAACATGCCTAATTGGCGATTACTGCCAGGTACGTAAAATAAAAATTTTTTTATTAAAGAAAATGGCTTGCATTGCAGGCCATTTTTATGTTAAATAAAACAGGTTATTTTGCCAAAAGATAATAATGTAAGGATATAAACAATATACAATGAGCAACACTAACCAACCAGTATTAGAAGTATGGCAACGTGGCCCTTTAAGTGATATACCAGCATTATTGCAACCAGTGGCACATGCTTTATTGCAGGCAAGAGAAGAATTGAATATTATGATGCAAGTTTTTCCGGATAGTTTGCTTTGGCAAAGGCCAGCAGGCGTTGCATCTGCGGGGTTTCACTTGCAGCACCTTGCCGGCGTGCTGGATAGGGTTTTTACTTATGCAAGGGCAGAAACACTTACCATTGCACAATTAGCGCAATTATCTGCAGAAGATATTTTTCCGCAAACAACAGTTACGGTTACAGAATTAGTAAAACGGTTTAACATCGAGGTAGATAAAGCTATAGTACAATTAAAAACTACCGATGAAAAAACATTGGTGGAATTTAGGGGTGTCGGAAGAAAGATGCTGCCCTCTACAGTAATTGGTTTATTAGTGCATGGCGCAGAACATACCATGCGCCACTTAGGCCAGTTGATAGTAACTGTAAAATTTTTAAAGCAAGCGCAAAGCATGTAATGATACAGGTTGTATTTATAGAAATTTGATGACAGCATCTTTTTTAAAGCCGGTATTTTCTTTATACCTGATGTAACCAAGTTGGTTGGTAATAAGCTGTGTTTTGCCAATAGTAAATGAAGGGGTATTAAAATGATGGTGGCCATACAACCAATAATCAATATTAGATTGCCCAATAAGATTATACAGTTCCGTTGCGAAAGCTACATTTAAGGCATCCCTTTTATATTTAGTAGGATAATTTAAAAAAGTAGGGATATGGTGGGTAACTACCATGGTAGGCAAATCGGCACTTTGGCTTAAAGCACCTGTTATAAAAGTTTTGCTTTGCTGATGAAGCTCATTATATCGGGCGGGAGTAAAAGGCTTGCCACTATTGCGTATTGCGCTAAAATCCGACATGCGGTACTGGATGGGAATGTAACTTTCCTCGGGTATATGAGACCATAAAGTTGATACAACTAGCCGCACTTTATTTAATGTAACCACCTGGTTATTTACAAGAAAAACATTGCTTCTTATTGCTTCATGTATCTGCCCGCTTTTAGTGGCAATATCAAAACCATAATATTCATGGTTGCCAGGTATCCAATATGTTTGCCCAAAATTATCAGCAATAAAATTGAAAAAATCTGCCTGTTCATCCATTATTGCAAAAGGAATAATATCGCCAGCAAGCAACAATATATCGCCCTTTGGCACTAAAGGGTATTTTAAAATAAACTTTTTGTTTTGCGAAAATTCTAAATGCAGGTCAGAGCAGTATTGTACGGTCATTTATGGTAATTATTTTTTTAAAGATAAAGAAATTAACAGCCCACAAAAGGCATCATATCTTCACTAACAAAATTGATAT
>JAYVUJ010000264.1:0-5364 GCA_043788035.1 Ferruginibacter sp.
TAGTGCAAAAGGCTGATAAAACTATTTGCCATTTTTTAAAGCAATTTTTAGGCTGCAAAGGTAAGGTTATGATTCAAATATTATATTTCGGCATAAAACAGTAATTTCAAACTTTAAAGTTGTTAAGGTAAATTACTTAGATCGGGATAAGCTTCAATACTGAAAGCACCCAACTCATAACTTATAACTCATAACTTAAAACATGGCTTTAAGCAGGATATGGTCAGCATTTATAATTATTGCCATTTTTGTGGCGGGGATTAAATGTTTTTTCTTTGGGGAGACGCAAATTTTTAGCTGGATGATAAGTGGCAAGGCAGACGACCCGCTTAACCCTTTTAAAGTAGATGGCGTTATTGAAACCTGTTGGGTGGCCGTTAATATTTGTTTGAAGCTAATCGGTATTTTAGCTCTTTTTATCGGCTTTATGAATATTGCTGAAAAGGCAGGCGGAATAAGGCTTTTATCTCGAATTGTAGGTCCATTTTTTTCTAAGCTTTTTCCGGAAATACCCAAAGGCCATCCGTCTATGGGGCATATGATCATGAATTTTTCAGCAAACCTTTTGGGGCTGGATAATGCTGCTACGCCGTTTGGGTTAAAGGCCATGGAAAGCCTGCAGGAGCTTAACCCCAATAAGGACGTAGCCTCCAACTCGCAGATAATGTTTCTTTGCCTGCATGCTGCAGGGTTAAACTTAATACCAGTAAGCGTAATTGCGGTGAGGGCGGCCGAACATGCACCTGACCCTACGGATGTATTTATCCCCTGCATGATAGTAACTTTTGCCGGTACCATGACGGCGATGATCATTGTTGCTTTCAAACAAAAAATAAACCTTTTTCAGCCGGTGATTTTGGCTTGGGTATTTAGTATTTCCGCTGTAATTGCTTTACTGGTTTTATATGTAACAAAGCTAAACGCTGCAGGTATCCAGCTATTTTCTGGCATGCTCAGCAATGGATTGATACTGCTTGTTTTTTTGTTGATAGTCTTGGGGGGCGTTTATAAAAAGATAGATTTGTTTGCTGCATTTGTAGATGGTGCTAAAAATGGTTTCGATACCGCCACCAGGATTATCCCGTATATTTTAGGGATTTTGGTTGCCGTAAGCATGTTGCGCACAAGTGGTACTTTCGATGTGGTGATTTTGGGCATGAAACATTTTTTTGCTTTGTTTGGTGCAGATACCCGTTTTGTTGATGGCTTGCCTACTGCTTTAATAAGGCCACTGAGCGGCGGAGCAGCAAGGGGCATGATGGTAAGCACAATGACTACTTTTGGCCCGGATTCTTTTGCGAGCAAACTATCAGGCATTTTTCAGGGAGCTTCTGATACAACATTTTATGTGATAGCAGTTTACTTCGGTTCTGTAAACATCAAAAACACCCGCTACGCCATAGGGTCTATGCTGCTGGCGGATTTAGTGGGTGTTATTACAGCAATTATTTTATGTTATCTGTTTTTTGGAAGTAGTATTTAATATAATAGAGATGCCGCTCTTACAGGAAACCGCCGCGGCATGTTCCTATAAATTTTTCTGTTCAAAGCGTTATGCAACTGGGGTACCCTGCTGAATAAGCCACGGTGTGTTGCTACTTTGCAAATGAGCCAACGCCCCATGATGCATCATAAATGCTCCTTTAAAAACAACCGTAAAAGAGTGCGACGCCTGTGAAGACCAACATAGCTGGTGTATTGGTTGGGGCAACAATGTTTTTTTCTTTTAATAAAGTAAGTATGGCAAACGCAATTTTTTTTCAGAAAACCTACTTATGCTTCTCGGCTTTAACAACTTTTTTCGTCACTTTTTTGCCCGTTTTTCTAGGGGTAATCGTCTTTTTCCTACCCACTGCTTTTTTAACCTTAACACGTACCGCTCGCTTAACATGCGTTACCTTTTCAACAACCGGTTTTGCAATTGTTTCTCCTTCTTCTTCCTCCATTCCAGCGCCATCATAATCGCCGAATAAGTTGGCTAACTGTTTGGCGTGGTAAATGTTGCGGTTAAATTTATTGCCCACTACAATTACAGTAGCAGAATCTTGCAGCAGCCTTAAAAAAGCAGCATTGTTGCCATGCCACCAGCCATTGTGGTAAATAGTTTTTTTACCGTTGGGATAAATGTTCATCCTCCAGCCTAATCCATAATTTTTTATGCCACCTTTTTCATTGCTATAAGGTGCGTAGGCCTCGGCTAAAGTAGCGGGTGTAAAAAGCAGGTTGCTAGTTAGCGCCCTATCCCAAATTAGAAGGTCCCTTGGGGTTGTGTAAATATTTTTATCCCCATATACGCCATCCAGGTAGTTCATAGGTATTATGCGCCCACGCCAGTCGTAGCTTGGGTTTACCTTACCAGTATCAAGGCTGTTAAAAAGAAAAGTGTGCTTCATTTGCAGCGGCGTAAAAAATGTATCCTGCAAAAAATTGGGGAAGCTTTGCCCGCTTACTTTTTCTACCAGCAAAGCCAGCAACGCATAGTTAGTATTGCAATAAGCAAAGTGTGTATTAGGCGATGTAATATTAGTAAGCTCGGTCTTGCGGTTAACTAAATAATTGAACACATCCTGATTGTGCAAAAGAGTGTCTTTCGGCCATTTAAGGTCTTCCATAAAATAGAGGTAATTGGGCAAGCCGCTTCTATGACTTAACAAATTGCGTACGGTAATTCCGGGATAATTAAATGTAGGGAAATATTTATTATATGCATCATCGATATTCAATTTTTTATCCTGCCATAATTTTAGTACTGCCATGGCAGTAAAAGTCTTGGATACTGATGCAATGTGAAAAGGTGTTAGCGAATCAATAACATCGTGGCGATTTAAATGGCCATTGCCGTTATAGGTCTCAAAAATGATATTTCCATTTTTTGCCACCAGCATGCCGCCATTAAAACTACCCGGCTTTAAGGCACTATCGTACCATTTTTGGCTACCCGCCTTAATGTGCGCTGCCGCTGTAGTGGATACCGGTACCGGAGAAACTAATAGTATGAATGGGGTAGAATCTTTAGCAACAATAACCTTTTTTGTATCTGCCGAATGGCAAGACCCCAGCAATACCGCTATCGGTAGTATACCGTAACAAAATGTAGTAGAAATGCCTGCTGCAAGTATATTGAAAATTATTTTTTTTGAAACTACCATAAATAAGTAAGAGATAGAAGGAATATATTTGTGCAAAATAAGGAGTAATATTCATGGCAGAAAAAAAATTAACAAGTTATCCAAAAGAGAAGATAAATATCCTGTTCCTGGAAAACATTAGCGATGTAGCGGTAAAGTTTTTTAATGATAAAGGCTATGCCAACGTACGCAAGTTAAATGGTGCGTTAAGCGAAGAACAATTGATTAAAGAAATAAAGAATGTGCACCTGGTAGGCATCCGCAGCAAAACAAAATTGACGGCGAAAGTAATTGCCGCTGCGGAAAAATTACAGGCTATTGGCTGCTTTTGCATCGGCATTAACCAGGTAGACCTTCAAGCTGCAACCGAACATGGCATTGTAGTATTTAATGCACCATACAGCAATACAAGGAGTGTGGCGGAACTCGTAATAGGTTCGTCTATTATGCTGATAAGGAAAATTATTGATAAAAATAAGGCTGCCCACGAAGGCATTTGGTATAAGGAAGCCACCGGCAGTTTTGAATTGCGTGGAAAAACACTGGGTATTATTGGCTACGGAAATATTGGTAGCCAATTAAGCGTATTGGCTGAAGGGTTAGGCATGAAAGTTATTTTTTATGATACGGAAACCAAGCTGCCATTAGGCAATGCCGAAAGCAGGAAAAGCTTGAAAGAATTGGTGAACAAGGCAGATATTGTTTCGCTACATGTGCCGGAAACAGCAGCTACAAAAAACCTAATCAATAAAAGCAACCTTAAGTTTTTTAAAAAAGGAGGTATACTTATAAACTACGCAAGGGGAGAGGTTGTTGATTTGGATGCATTGGCAAAAGCCCTGGCAGACGGGCATTTGGGCGGCGCAGCCATTGATGTGTTTCCATGGGAGCCGGAAAAGAATGGCGATAAATTTACCTCGCCGTTGCAGGGCATAAGCAACGTAATATTGACACCGCATATTGGAGGCAGCACGCAGGAAGCGCAGCACAATATTGGCGATGACGTAAGCGGCAAATTATTTAATTACCTGGAAAAAGGCATCAGCTTTGGCTCGCATACCATACCTGCACTAAGCCTGCCACCGCAGGAAGGCACACACCGGATTTTGCATATACATAACAACGTGCCGGGTGTATTATCTGAAATAAACACCCAATTATCCCAACATAAAATAAATATATTAGGCCAGTACTTAAAAACTAACGATGCCATTGGGTATGTTGTGCTGGATGTAGATAAAAGCTTAAGCAATGAGGCTTTAGCTTTATTAAAGCTTGTAAAAGGTACCATCAAAGTGAGGATGTTGTATTAATAGTAACGTGTTAATGGGAGAACTATGGAAAATGAAATAATTAAAAATTTACTGGAAGCCTTATCGGTTTCTCCGGAAAATGTGCCGCTGCGTTTACAGGTAGCCGGTATGATGATGGCTGAAAAAGAATACGAAGCAGCTACCAAACAATACCAGGAAGTACTGCAGCGTAGTTACGGCAATTTAAAGGGGCAAAGCGGCCTTGCGGCTGGTTACTACCACCAGCAGAAATATTCTGCCGCCATTATTGTGTATGAGCAAATGAAGGATAGCATTGCTACCGCAGATGAAGTGCTGTATATAAAATGCCTTATAAAAGAACATTCTATCGAACAGGCGCTGGCTCATTACCAACAGGTGCTGGCATTAAACCCTGGTTTTTCTGATGAGGAAATTGATAAGCATTTGCGCCTGCCTTCAACTATGGATATGGATGATGATTTTGGTTTTGACGACGATGAAGCTTACCTGATGGAAAAGCCTTCAATAAGGTTTAGCGACGTGGGCGGCATGAAAAATGTAAAGGAAGAAATTTCTATAAAAATTATACAGCCATTAAAAAACCCTGACTTATTCAAGGCTTTTGGTAAAAAAAGTGGCGGCGGTATTTTAATGTATGGGCCGCCAGGCTGCGGTAAAACATTTATAGCCAAAGCCACTGCCGGTGAAATAGATGCCAAGTTTATCAATATAGGCATTAACGATATTTTAGAGATGTGGATTGGCAATAGTGAAAAGAACTTGCATGAAATGTTTGAGCTGGCAAGGCGCAACAAACCATGTGTGTTATTTTTTGATGAAGTTGATGCCATGGGCGCCAGCCGGAGCGACCTGAAACAATCAGGTATGCGGCACGTTATAAACCAGTTTTTAGCTGAGCTGGATGGTGTAGATGCGGATAATGAAGGTGTGCTTGTATTAGC
>JAYVUJ010000265.1:0-3521 GCA_043788035.1 Ferruginibacter sp.
TAATAATGCTACTGTAAATAGAAGAAAATTTATTGCGGTTGCATTGCAGGGTGCCGGTGCCATTGCAGTAACCGGGCTGCCTGTTTTATCGATGGCAAATAATAGTATGCCTGCTAAGCAATTAACCGTTCAGCAAGTGATTAGTTTAATTTTAAAAGAAGGCAACCTAGCACAGATACCTAATACGGTGGATACTATTAAGGCCGGCAATGGCAACCAGCAGGTAACCGGCATAGTTACTACTATGTTTGCTACAATCGCCGTAATAGAAGCAGCCGCAAAGCTCAACGCCAATTTTATAATAGCACACGAACCAACTTTTTATAACCACCTTGATGATAAAGGCTGGGTAATAGATAATACGGTAGTAAAACAAAAACTACAATTGCTGGTTAAATATAAGATTGCCGTATGGCGGTTTCATGATTACTGCCATGCTTTGCAACCTGATGCCATTAGTTATGGTGTAGCTAAAAAAGCTGGCTGGCTGCCTTATTTTAAAGCAAATGAAAGCATGCTGACTATTCCTGCTATTTCCCTTGAACAATTAGCGCAGCACTTAAAATCATCATTGGGCATACAGCACGTTAGGGTAATCGGCAGCCTTAGCCAGCAGTGTTCCCGCATTGCCTTATTGCCCGGCGCATCGGGCGGGCAACACCAGGTAAGCACTGTTGAAAAGGAAAAGCCAGATGTATTGATAGCCGGAGAAGTAGTGGAATGGGAAACTGTAGAATATATGCGGGATGCAAAATTACTGGGGGACAAAACTGCGTTGATTGTATTGGGCCATGAAGCCAGCGAAGACCCTGGCATGGAATGGATAGTGGATTGGCTGCGACCAAAATTGCCAGGTATAACAGTAACCCATATCGCATCTGGCGACCCTTTTGTATGGCTTTAATAAGCAAGCCAAAATAAATTGCCAGTTATAAATAAAGTGAAAGTATGTTAACTAAGGTAGTTTGCAACGCCAACAAAACCCTTTTAATTTTTTTTAGTAAGATGGCTTACAATAAATGTTGGTAATATTTTTGTTCTGGATATTGCAAAATTATTAACTAAAAATTTTCAAATAAGAAATAGTTGCAATATTGTTACCAATTTTTATTATTAGCAAATTAACTTAAATATCTTACAGAAATTCAAGGTCCAAATGAATTAACGAAAGGTGGTATCCCTTAAATAAGTACTACACTTATTTGCGGCGACGCCGGTTGCGCAAAGCGGTAAGACATTTTTTTCGGTAGGATTTATTGTGCCTGTTGCTACACAATATAACGAACCGGAGAGGATTGTGGTTTTGGTTTAAGGATGTATTGGCCTAATTTTTGTGATTGAACTTACTATGAAGAAACAAGGCTACAATAATTATAAAAAATATTACGCACCCCATCATTTTATATTTTTGCCATTAATGATGGCACTTATTGTAACAGGCACCTGGAAGGCATTTCATGATGAAGCACGTCAGCTGGAATGGGCACTCTTTATTATTGCCTGC
The DNA here is from genome assembly GCA_043788035.1 of Ferruginibacter sp. Lineage (GTDB taxonomy): Bacteria > Bacteroidota > Bacteroidia > Chitinophagales > Chitinophagaceae > Ferruginibacter. The sequence goes on from JAYVUJ010000265.1 coordinate 1,505, forward strand.
TTTACTATACTCTATTTAGGCATAATGGTGCGCCAGCATTATGCTTTAGGCAACCAGGATAGGATTGTGAGGCTCGAATTCAGGCTACGTTATTTTGAACTTTTTGGCGAGCCGTCAAAAAAGGTAGAACCTAAAATCTCTTTTGGGCAATTAGCTGCCCTACGATTTGCCAGTGATGTTGAATTTGTTGCCTTACTAAACCGTGTGCTGAAAGAAAATACAAGCAGCGATGACATAAAAAAATTAATAAAGAACTGGCAATCGGATGATATGCGTGTGTAAAGCTTTACCCTCTTTATAATAAGATAAATTGATAGCTCAGCTTTGCCAAACTATAAGATGTAAGAATAAAAGTTTTTTATAAAACTGATGCTAGCCTACATGATAATAAACATCAATATAGCTGATGACGCAGCCTTATATTTCCGGTACACTTATTGGCAATTTATTATCAGTCAAGGCAACTTGCTTTCATGCAATTAAAACAATAAATTCCTACAATATGACATTTAAAGAAGTGATACAATCAGACAAACCAGTATTGGTTGATTTTTTTGCTACCTGGTGTGGCCCTTGCAAAACAATGTCGCCTATTTTAGAACAGGTAAAACTACAAGTTGGCAATGCTGCAATTATTGTAAAAGTTGATGTAGATAAAAATAAATTGGCAGCGAGCGAATACCAGGTTCAAGGCGTGCCTACTTTAATACTATTTCAAAAAGGCCAACCATTGTGGCGCCAAAGCGGCGTGGTGCCTAAAGAAGGGTTAGTAAACATTATTAAGAAGTACGCTTTATAAACTTACTTTACTAATTCAATGTAAATCCCGCACAATTTATTATCAGGACTGTACCTTTTAGTAAGGTGAAAAATTCTTAAATAGATATTAAGACAGATCCTTAGACAAAAAACTACAGCTATAAGCTAGTATTTTCTAAATCTTTCGGCTCTATATGTATCAATATATTGTTCAACTGGGGAAGCTCTTTCAACAAGGTATCTTTTAGCGCATGTGAAATATCGTGCCCTTGCCTAACGGAGATGTTTGCTGATACAAGTGCATGCAAGTCTACATGGTATTGCATGCCTGCTTTACGGATATAACATTTTTCTGTACCTGCTACTCCTGGTACTTTAATAGCCACATCCCTAATTTGTTGAATCAAATCTTCAAAAAGGTTTTCATCCATTATTTCTCCCAATGCCGGCCTAAATATGAGGTAGCTATTATATAATATAAAAACTGAAGCGAATAATGCCGCCCAGTCATCTGCGGTCTCGTATCCTTTGCCCATAATTAAAGCAACAGAAATGCCAATAAAAGCAGCTATAGAAGTTATGGCATCGCTACGGTGGTGCCAGGCATCTGCCCTTAATGACGAGCTATGTGTTTCTATGCTTTTTTTCATTACCAACCTGAAAGACAATTCTTTCCATACAATAATAACACCCAATATTATCAGAGTCCATGGCTTTGGAAGCCCATGCGGGGTACCGATATTCTGGATGCTTTCGTAAGCTATGATAGTTGCAGAAGTAATTAAAAAACCAACTACCAAAAAGGTTATTAATGGCTCTGCCCGCCCATGCCCGTACGGATGGTTTTCATCTGCCGGCTTATTGGAATATTTAAGCCCAAACAAAATCAAAAAGGACGAAAAAATATCCGCGGTAGATTCTATGGCATCTGCAATTAAGGCATATGAATTTCCAAAAATACCTGCCAGCCCTTTAATTATAGCCAGTAAGGTGTTTCCCGCAATGCTGTACCATGTTGCCCTTACGGCGGTTTTGTGATTGGTCATTAAATAGTTGATCTGTTAAATAATGTTGCAAATTTATAAATTTTCGTTTTGGGGAAACTTAAAAAACTTTATCAGGCATTTATAGAGCCAAACTATTGTGTAATAAAAGGGGAACTGCATTGAGAGAAAGTATAATGTTTGCACAGTTTTAAATCACTTTTTTGAAACAGTATGCCTTATAAAGAATAATATCTCAACTTTAAAAATCTTAT
>JAYVUJ010000266.1:0-8758 GCA_043788035.1 Ferruginibacter sp.
TAAAATATTTTGTAAAAAGTTAATTGAAATAATGCCACCGCTTGTATTGGTAATATTTTTAAAATAAACAGTCATACTGTGTAATATTTTACCCAATAATAATTTGCTAGGCAGTTTTAATAGGTATCACTAATACAGGCACTTTACTTAAATGCAATACTTTTTCTGCTACGTTTTCCATTAATAATTTATCCAGCCCACGGCGGCTATGCGATCCCATTACAATAATATCCGCATCTTGGCTTTCCGCGGCATCAACAATACTTTCAGCAAAAGAACCTTCGGTAATTAAGGTATGTATGCTTTCATTACCTAAATGCGCCTTCGATTTATCTAAAAAATCTTGCGATTGTTGGTGGATATCATTTTTTATTTCATTGCTGACGCCTACATCAAAAGTATCTATAAAACCGCTAAAACCCATAATGGGCGAGTATTCCATAGACGAATAATAAGATGGCTCCGCAACAACGTGCAGCAATACAACTTCTGCATTAAGCGCTGTAGCAATACTGTAACCTGTTTCTGCTATCATTTCTGCAGAGGGTTCATAATCTAAGGCAATTAATACTTTTTTCATTGTTGTAAGTTTTTGTAAATGTATAATTTGATAAGATTGTCCGTTATTTATATTCATCATTTATCTCCACCCAGTATCCATCAGGATCCTGAAAATAAATTTGCTGCACGCCGTCTACCCTTTTAGTAATACTAGTTTTTGCGCCCACCCAATTTTCATACGGTATATGTGCTGCTACAAGCCTGCCAATAAATTCATCTACCGAAGGGACGCTGAAGCATAAGTGCGAATTTTTATCGTGGATGCTATCTTTTACAGCATGTCCAATAAGGTGCAGTTTGGTAACCTCGCTTACTTGTAACCAGGTATGGTTGCCATCGTGAAACGGCTCTGGCACAGTGTCCAACTGTACTACCTGCTCGTAAAATAAAGAACTTTTTTGCAGGTTACTAACGTGCAATGCAATGTGGTTTAGCAGGGTAGGTTTTTTAGGCAGCAAGGCTTTAATGCTGAACCCACAAATTATAATTGCTGCTGGCAGGCAATACAGTAATGTTTTTTTCATGGTACAAGATAATAAAAGAACGTTGATTTACTAGTGACCCCAGCAAATGACTGACTGATAAGCAAAACCCAATAACAAATAATTTACAATGGTTGGTTTAAACAATGCGGATAAAAATACAGTCATATTTCAAAATTAAGTTTTATGAAAAGTAAATATTTATTGCCGTTGTGTGTGATGGCTATATTGTTTAGCACCGCTGCACAAGGCCAGGTATACATTTATCCAAACCAGCCCCGGTATTACCGTCCTCGTCAACAAAGGATTTACCGCCAGCCGCAACAGCAGGCAACCGATTTTAAGCCTTCGGTAGAGTTATTGTTAGGCTACGGCTTCCCTAATTTGGATAAAGGAAGCATGCCCGAATTTAATGAGGCTTACCGCACCAATGCTATGCAGCTAGGGCCATTTGCAGGTTCGCTTAATTATAAGTTTAGCCCCAAAACAAGCCTTGGTATATTGGTTACCCATGGTACAGTAAATGCGCCTTATTATTTAAATAATTCAACTTTGGCAATGCCTGCTTTTAATGTAAAGCTTGATAACTGGGCCTTTATGCTAAACCTTGTAAATTACTTGCCCGGCAATAAATTGATAAGCCCATACACAAGGGTTGCCATTGGTGTAAATAGCTGGCAGCAAAATTATACGGATGCATCGGGCAATAAGCTCGCTATGCAGCCTGCAAATTTGCCCGACTTTGCTTACCAGCTTAGCCTTGGTGCCAAATTTCATCTATCAAAAAATACTGCTTTTTTTGTTGAAGCAGGTTATGGAAAATATATTGTAGAAGGAGGGCTTGCCTTTAAATTGTAGGATTTTGGTTTTATACGGGTTGTTTTAAGGTGTATCTGGCTTAATTGCTAGGTACACCTTTTTATTTTGCAGTAAGTTGTAAGCCCGCGTTAGGGCTACGTAATTACCCACTATTAATTAATAAATTATCCACTATTGATCCACTATCCTTTGTATTTTCAAGGCATGAAAAACTTATTAATGGGGCTGTTTGCTTTTACAGCTGTTTGTTTTATGCCATTGGCTGCACAAACGAAATTGCCTTCGACAAAAGGAAAGCTTTTTATAATTGGTGGAGGCAACCGGTCGCTGGAACTAATGAAAACGTTGGTGGCAACTGCAGCCTTTGCCCCTAAAGATTATGCTGTAGTACTGCCTATGTCCAGCGAAGAGCCAGATACTTCTTTTTATTATTTTAAAAAAGATTTTGAGTCTGCATCTTCCATAGACTTAGTGAATTTTAATTTTACAAAACAGGATACCAACAATAAAAAATGGCTTGATTCACTAGAACATGCGAAGCTTATTTTTATCACCGGCGGCGACCAGGGACGCTTTATGGATGTAGTGCTTAACACACCGGTATATGCCGCCATACACAAAGCGTTTGCAAATGGTGCAACCATTGCAGGTACTAGTGCAGGAGCCGCTGTAATGAGCCAGCACATGATAACCGGCAAGGAATTGACTGATACCGGTATTAACCGCACTTTTAATAAAATACATCAAAATAATATAGAAATAAAAGAAGGGCTGGGCCTAATTACCACCGCTGTTATTGACCAGCATTTTATTGTGCGCAGCCGTTACAACCGCTTGTTATCTGCCATTGCAAAATATCCCGCGCTAGCTTGTATTGGCATTGATGAAGCAACCGCTATTATTGTACAAGGCAATAAAATTTCGGTAGCCGGCCAAAGCCAGGTTGTACTTCTTCAAAAACCGGTAGGGCTACAAATTACTAGTGGCGGGTTAATTAAAATAATGGATATTCAATTTAGTATTTTTACTGCGGGGGATGTATTTTTTATTAAGTAAAAAATTAAATGTGCCACCTTGTAGCTAACATACGGCAGTGGAGTAGGGGCTATTAAAACGCCCGGTAATGCATACTTAATGAAACCTGAAAATTAAAAATACAAATAAGCTAGCCTGCCCTACTGGTATGTTCCGGAGCAAACTATTTATAAAAGCGCTTCCAACTGCGTTGCTTTAAGAGCCATTTTTGGAGTGCAGGAAAGCTGTAGTTGCTGTATTGCCTGAATAAAAAAATAATTTTAGCAGGCCTTGCACTTACAAATTAAAAGCTACCAATAATTGAACAACGGGAAACATCTTTTATACTATAATTTCCTTAATTTAGATTTCGCAAATTAATACCCCCATCACATACATTAAATTGTTCGCCAATGTTTCAAAAAGACGTATTTATCCATCATGTTTACTTTTGGCTCGCTAACCCTGGCAATACTACTGACCGTGACCAACTGATTGATGGGCTGAAAAAATTATCTGTAGTAACCAGTATCCAAAGTTTTCATATTGGCTTGCCTGCGGGTACCAGCAGGGAGGTTATCGATAGCTCCTATGGAGTTTCGTGGCTGCTTATTTTTACAAATAAAGAAGACCAAGAAAGCTATCAGGTTGATCCCGATCACCTGCATTTTGTAGATACCTGTAAGCATTTATGGAGCAAAGTAATTGTGTACGATTCTGTGGAAGCATAAAAAATAAAATATTTCTTCCCTTCTTTTTATAATTTTTTTATTTAATAATTCTAACAGCCATTTTAAAACATGAAAAAGAAACCTGAACAAAATTCCCGGAGAAACTTCGTCAAAAATGTTGGCGTTGCAGCAGCCGGTTTTTTTATTATTCCCCGCCATGTATTAGGCAGGGGCTTTGTTGCACCTAGCGATAAGCTAACCATTGCTGGTATTGGCGCTGGTGGCAAAGGCGAAAGTGACCTCGCTGAATTTTCTAAAAGCCCTAACGCCAACATAGCTTTTTTGTGCGATGTGGATGACAGGCAGGCAGTTAAGTCAAGGGAACGTTTTCCAAAAGCAAAATACTATAAAGACTTTAGGGAAATGCTGGATAAGGAAGGTAAAAGTATTGATGCCGTATCAGTTTCTACGCCAGACCATACACACGCGGTAGCTGCATTAGCGGCTATAAAAATGGGCAAGCATGTGTACGTGCAAAAGCCAATGACGCACGATATTTATGAAGCAAGGATATTGACACAGGCGGCAAAAAAATATAAGGTGGTATCGCAAATGGGCAACCAGGGCGCTTCGCTTGAAGGTGTTAGAAAAATGCAGGATTGGTTTAATGCTGGCCTGATAGGCGACCCGCTAAATATTTATTGCTGGACGAACAGGCCTGTATGGCCACAAGGCTTTGGAAAACCTACCGCCAAAGAAGAAGTGCCAAAAGGACTGGATTGGAATTTATGGCTTGGCCCAACAGCTTACGAAGAGTACCACAACGGATTTGTGCCATTTAACTGGCGCGGCTACCCAAGTTTTGGTACCGGCGCTTTAGGCGATATGGGCTGCCATATTATTGACCCAGCATTTAAGACCACCGGCTTGGGTTATGCCTCAGAAGTAGAATGTAGCGTGGTTGACCTTTACCAGGAAATGTGGACACCGACTTATCACCCGGATAGTTTTCCGGCAGGCTCTACATTAAAATTTAAATTTCCGGGAAAGAACGGCAAGCCAGATACTTTTTTGCACTGGATGGACGGCGGGCTTATACCTGACAGGCCAGAAGAATTAGGCGCAGACGAAAAGATGGGTGATGATGGCGGCGGCGCAATAATTGTTGGCACCAAAGGCAAGATGATGTGCAGTACTTATGGCAACGATGCTACGTTACTGCCACTAAGCCGCTCAAAAGAAGTAAACATGGCACCGGTAATGAAAAGGGTACCCGAAGGGCATTATGTACAATGGGTAAATGCATGTATAGCAGGCTTTGGTAAAAATGAATTAAGCTCAACGTTTGATTATGCCGGCCCGCTGACAGAAACTATTTTGATGGGCAACCTTGCATTGCGTTCATGGAATATTAAGGATGCGAAAGATAATTTTCCCGGCAGGAAAAAGTTGCTTTGGGATGCTGCCAATATGAAAGTCACCAATTTTGATGAGGCTAACCAATTTGTAAGAAGGAGTTACAGACCTGGTTATTCTTTCGAATTGTAATAGCTGCTATTGCATTAGTAACTTAAAATAATACCATAGAAAAACCTCCATTGATGTGGAGGTTTTTCTATGGTATTAATATAACAATAGGTTACTTTTTTATTCCAGCCCTTTTCTGCATTTCACTCAAAGGCATGGAGATAAGCCTGCCTATTGGTTCGCCTTTGCGGTAGGTAATTACGTTAAGCATCACTGCGTCTTTAGGCCAGGTAAGCGTGCTTAGATATTTGGGATAAAATTTATCAGGGAAAGAGTTATCGAACGTATAATAAATATCCAGCCCATCTATTTCTGTTGCTACTGTAACTTGTAAATTGCCGCTAGTATCTGTTGCGGTAAAAATAGGATCGTATATGCTGGGCGAATATTTTACGCCACTTATATCATTCCGTTTAAAGTGCTGTTCTACCTTTTGTACAAAGCCGTTCCAATTCTTTTTTTCTTTGGGCGACCATACACACTCTGCTATGGCAAAGCTTCTTGGCCATGTCATGTATTGCAGGTGGCGAGTGTTGGATATCTGTTCCGTCCAAATATTTGCTTGTCCCCCTTTAATGTATTTTGCATTGGCGCCTGCAGGTACGGGGTCAAACTCGTAGGTTTTATTCAGCCGCAAAGTAGCATATACTTTTGGTTCCAAAGCTTCATCTCCCTGCATATAATCCAGGTAGGTAAAAGTAGTTGGGCTCATTACCACTTCATGTTTCATGTTGGTAGCTTGCACGCCTGCCTGTTCTCCGCGCCAGCTCATTACTGCCGCATCATCTGCAATACCGCCTTCTAATATTTCATCCCAGCCAATTAGTTTTTTCTTTTTAGATGCAACTATTTTACCAATCCTTTTCTCAAAATAACTCTGTACTTCATTCATCGTCTTAAGGTTTTCTTTTTTCATCAGCGTAGCTATGGCATCGCTTTTTTTCCAAAAATCTTTTGAGCATTCATCCCCGCCTACATGGATGTATTCAAAAGGGAAAAGTGGTGCCAGTTCCGTAAATACCTTATCTAAAAAAACATATACTTTTTCATTGGCAGGGCAAAGCGTATTATCCACTAAAGCCGTGAATGTGCCATCATCATGCCAGTCAGTAGTTTTTTCGCCGGCACGCACATGGTACTTATCAGCGCCTGGCGTGCACGATAGTTCGGGGTAAGCAACAATGGCCGCCATGCTATGCCCCGGTACATCTACTTCAGGTAAAATATTTACAAAACGGGCTTTAGCATAATCAACCACTTCTTTAATATCTTCTTGCGTATAAAAGCCGCCATAGTCAGCAAGCTCATTAGGCAGAGGTTGAGAAAAATCTCCAAAATAACCCGTCCTTGTTACCCTCATTGCTCCCTTTGTTGTTAGTAATGGCAGGCTTTTTATTTCTACTCTCCAGCCTTCATCATCAGTTAAATGCCAGTGAAAAAGATTTAGCTTATACCGCGCCATCTGGTTAATAAAATCTTTTACTTCCTGCTTGGTAAAAAAGTGGCGGGATACATCAAACATTAATCCACGCCAGCCAAAGCGGGGGTAATCGGTAATAGCCATACACGGCAATTGCCATTTTACCTGCGCCATAACCGTGTTGCTTTCAATCTCTTTTGGTAATAATTGCAACAGTGTCTGCACGCCATAAAACAAGCCTGCGGCCTGGTTGGCTACAATAGTAATATTGGTTGGGGTAGATATTAGCAAGTAGCCTTCTGTACCAATAGTTTGGTTAGCTGTTTTATTAAGCGATAGTTTGATAGTAGGGGCCGCAGCCTGTGTGCTATGTGATATTGAATAGCCCGTTGCATTCTTAATACGTTGTTCTAAAAATTGTACCGTACTGGTTACTGCAGCTAAATCTGGGGCTTCAATAGTAATGGTAGCCGGTAGTGAAAAGGTGCCTGTATTTTGCACCAGCTTTACCGGTTCTGGGATGATAGCTATGTGTGCAGCAGTATCCTGGCAAAAGGTGTACGCGGCTGATAAATAACAACAGCATAGCAAGATGATTTTCTTCTTCATAAATTAATTAAAGGCTTTAGCGATGATAAAAATTAAGTGCGTTTAGTAAGTAGCGCATTGAAAAAATAGCAAGCAGCAATAACGGATACAAATTTAAATATAAGCCGTTTTTTTACAACCATCAAACAATAGGCTGCTACAATTTAATTATAGAAACTTTAAACAATTATCTTTAGCCAACAATACCTCTGCAGGCCGGTATGGTACGGGTGGCAAGGCGCGGGCTTTATTAATGGCAGGTGAAATAATGGTTGACTAATAAAAAATTCAAAAGCTATGTCTTTTATAATTGTATTATGCTGTATACTTTTGCTGGTGGGGCTTATTACCTGGGGAAAGATAAATTCTTTTGTAGCGTTTTTAATAGTGTCCATACTCGCGGGCATATTGTTGGGCTTGCCGATACAAAAAGTGGTAGGGTCTGTGCAACAAGGCATAGGCGATACGCTCGGCTCACTGGTTATAGTTATTTCTTTAGGTGCCATGCTAGGCAAAATAGTAGCAGAAAGTGGTGCTGCCGAAAAGATAGCCGCTGTGCTGATGCGTACATTTGGCGAAAAATATTTACAATGGGCATTGATGGTAACGGGCTTTATTATCGGCATCCCCTTATTTTACGGCGTAGGCTTTGTGCTGATGGTGCCGCTTATATTTTCGATAGTGCACCAGTATAAATTACCAGCGGTGTATATCGGCTTGCCCATGCTTGCGGCCCTATCTGTTACGCATGGGTTTTTACCGCCACACCCCAGCCCTACCGCACTTGTTGCGCAGCTACACGCCAATATGGGCATTACCTTATTGTATGGCTTAGTGGTAGCTATACCGGCCATTATAATAGCAGGCCCCGTATTCAGCAGGTTTATAAAAGATATACCCTCTCATCCGCTAGCAACATTTTTACCTAAGCAAAAGCTTGCCAGCGAGCTACCCGGTTCTGCCAATAGTTTTATTACAGCGCTATTGCCGGTAGCCTTACTGATGGTTACCACTGTGTTGCCCCACATCATTAAAAGTACGCCGGCTAATAGTGCCTTCCTCTCGTTTGCAGGCGAGCCAGCCATTGTAATGCTGATAGCGGTATTGGTAGCAGCCTATACGCTCGGCATAGCGCAGGGCAAAAAAATGAAGTCCATCATGGAGCTGTATGCAGATGCGGTAAAAGACATTGCCATGATATTATTGATAATAGCTGGTGCAGGTGCATTAAAACAAGTAATGGCAGATAGCGGCGTAAGCAACCAGGTAGCTGCCGTACTGCAAACCATGCCTGTACAACCACTGATACTAGGATGGCTGATGGCAGCGGTAATACGTTTATGTGTAGGCTCAGCCACCATTGCAGGGCTTACTACCGCTGGCATTATTGCACCTTTGCTGGTTAAGGCAAACGTTAACCCCAACCTGATGGTTTTGGCGGTAGGCGCCGGAAGCCTTATGTTCTCGCATGTAAATGATGCCGGCTTCTGGATGTTTAAAGAATATTTTAACCTCAGCATAAAGAATACTATAAAGACCTGGTCCATTATGGAAACCATCGTTTCTGTAGTTGGTTTGGCAGGCGTATTGTTGTTGAATTATTGTATTTAAATCAACGGCGAAAAATAATGGGTTTTCGTCCCGAAGGGTTAGGCTCCCATCTCCCTTGGAGAGGG
>JAYVUJ010000267.1:0-5444 GCA_043788035.1 Ferruginibacter sp.
TTGGAGCAGCAGCAATAGGCTCGCCTGCTTGAATGGCTTCAATTATTTCTGTTGGTTGCGGCGCAACTGTTACAGGCCTTAATGTTGAGATTATTTCCGATTCATCAATAATTGTAATTGGTTCAGCTGGTTCAGCATCATCAATAACGGTGAAGAGGCTCTTGTACGCAGTAGTTTCTTTAACAGGTTCTTGAGCCGGCGGTACTGGTATCATTACTTTTGGCAATACTGCTTTTTCTTCTGTAAATTTTAGAAGCTGGTTTCTAAGCAACCGCATTTCAGCCTCAAGCCGTTGAAACTGTTGTACAAGCTTACTGTTTTGCTTGAACATGATTATGATCAGGCTAATCAGTAAAAGGATTGGCAAAACTTCCATGTGGCATAAATTGGCTAAAGGCTAAGATAGTGAAGCCTTTGCAATTATCAGCACATTTAAAAGAGCAACTTTCTGTCCAGTGCTGACCAAAGCTTTTGCCGAAAAATGCAGGCAACAGCAAATTGAGGAAGAGGTGCCAATTGGTATGACGTACAAAAGGGCAATGCAAGAATGCTCACCATTGCTACTGTATTGGTCCGGACTAAAAAAGAAATTAATTTTTTATTTCAACATAAATAGGGCAATGGTCACTATGTTTTACATCGGGATAAATATCTGCGTTTACCAACTGCGCCCTTAATGGTTCAGTAACGGTAATGTAATCTATACGCCAGCCTTTGTTGTTAAGGCGCACTGTAGGAAAACGCTGGCTCCACCAACTGTAGCGATGCGGTTCCGGGTGAAATTCCCGGAAGGTATCTATCCAGCCGGCGCCTAAAAACTTGGTCATCCATTCTTTTTCCTGCGGCAAAAAACCAGATGATTTTTTATTGCCTTTGGGGTCATGGATGTCAATATCCTGATGGGCAATATTATAATCGCCTGTTAGTATTAATTTGGGGTGTGTTAGTTTCACGGCCTCCAGCCAGTTATGCAATTCATCGAGCCAAACATATTTAAAAGCCTGCCTTTCATCGCCGCTGGTGCCAGATGGAAAATAAGCATTTATCAAACGGATATCGCCAAAATCTGCTTGTATAACGCGGCCTTCAAAATCACTGGCGGGCAAGCCATTGCCTAGCCAAATAGTATCCGGCTTTATTTTAGAAAAGATGGCCACACCGCTGTAGCCTTTTTTTTGTGCGCTAAACCAATGGTGGTGATAGCCCAATTCATCCAATTGCTTAAAGTCTACATCGTCTTTAGTGGCCTTGGTTTCCTGCAGGCAAATAACATCTGCTGGGTCGGTTTTTAGCCAATCTATAAAGCCTTTTTTATAAGCGGCACGTATGCCATTTACGTTGTAAGATATAATGCGCATAGTAGAATTTTAAGTAACCGATTGACTGGTAAATTAGCTAACTATTTTTTACTTTTCCACCAACCGGAAAAGTAAGTCCAAGGTTCAGTATCATTTCGTAAGTGCCAAATGCATGCTTGGCGATGCCTTCGTACACCTTTAAATTGGTATAGCGGGCATAATCGAGTTTGTTGCAATACTCTACAAATACGTAGTTAAAAAAAGTTGCTTTTACGGTACCTTCCACACCCATATTCCAGCCGCCTAATTGAAAGCCCGATTTGTTTTGCAACCCAAAAAATTTATTATCAACATGTGGTATAACCGGGCCAATACCAACTTTGGCTAAAAGGTCAATCTTTATTTTTTCATTTTTTGTAGCGTAAAAATGCCAGCGTTTTACAATGTTGAACAGTAAAAAGTTGGCACCGTTATTTAAGTAGTAAAAAAAGTTTGGCTGCATAAAATTAACCACTGTATCAACCTGCCGGTTGTTTAAAGTGCCTTTAACATGCGCTGCCTGGTCGGCAAAAATAAATTTAGTATGGTCAAAATTAATTTCCACGGCCATGCCTTTTTCTTTGTTGATAAAAAGACCTATGCGGTAATTGTATTGGGGTATAGAAATAGCCTTAGTAAACAGCCCTTCGTTCCAACCGGGATGGTCGTGGCCTTTAATATTTTCAAAGCTGTAATTATTGCCCAGCGATGGCTGAAAAACTTTTACCGTGCTATTAGTGTACCACTCTTTATTATAGCCCCAGGAAAAATAAAACTCTTTTTTACGTTCCTTTTTTTTGCTTTGCGCAATGGCGCAATAGGTGCTACCGATTAATATCAATATTACAAATAGGATAATCTTTTTACTTTTCATCAACTGTCTTTCTGTTAGGACTCAAAAATAAACAAAAATAAAGTGCGGATTTATTATTGTTAAATGGCGCGTGTGATTGCTTTGTTATTGCAATAACTTTTTTTGGGCGTGCCGTTAAGCTGCGCAAACAGGCCCGGGCTGGGTGTTATAGCGTTCACTTACGACCTCCGTATTATTGGCTATTATTCCAAAATAGGCCTTAACCACCTGGTCATTTCATCCAGGCTCATTTGTTTTCTTTTGGTATAATTATCCAACTGGTCTTTTTCAATTTTACCAACGCCAAAATATTTGCTATCCGGGTGCGCAAAAAACCAGCCGCAAACCGATGATGCAGGGTACATTGCCAGAGATTCTGTGAGAAAAATACCAGTAGCTTCTTCACCGCCCAGCAATTCAAAAAGCTTATATTTTTCCGTATGGTCGGGGCAGGCAGGGTAGCCTGGCGCTGGCCTAATACCTAAATATTCTTCTTTAATTAATTGTTCGTTGGTAAGATGCTCCTCTTGCATGTAGCCCCAATAATCCAGCCTTGTTTTTTTGTGCAGCACCTCTGCAAAAGCTTCTGCAAACCTATCTGCAAGTGCCTGTAAGGTTATTTTGTTATAGTCATCCAGTGCCTCGTCAAAGCGTTTTATGTGCGGCTCAATACCTTTAATGGTTACTGAAAATGCACCTAAATAATCTTGCTGGCCAACGGTTGATGGCGCAATAAAATCTGCTAAAGATAAATTGGGCTGTCCGGGTGCTTTTTTAATTTGCTGGCGAAGAAACTCGAGGTTGACAGCAGACTCTTTATTAGTAAGCGTTACCGTATCAGGCGCTGTTTTAGAAGCTGGCCAAAAGCCAACTGTACCCTGGGCCACAAGCCATTTTTCATCAATAATTTGCTTCAATAATTTCTTTGCATCTATGTAAAGTTTAGTGGCTTCTTTACCAACCACTTCATCTGTAAGTATAGCAGGAAATTTGCCATGCAATTCCCACGCAATAAAGAAAGGCTGCCAATCGATGTATTCAGCAATTTCTTCCAAAGGATAATTATCAAATAGCTTAGTGCCGGTAAATGTAGGCTTTACCGGAGTAAAATTTGCCCAATCAATAGCCACGCTATTTTTCTGCGCATTAGGAAATGTAAGGTATTGCTTAGCTGACTTTTTATTGGCAAAATCTTCTTTTAGCTTTGCGTATTCTGTTTGTATTGTTTTTAAAAACTCCGGCTTTGTCTCTTTATTTAGCAAGCTACCGGCAACGGTTACACTACGGGATGCATCTAGTACATGCACTACGCCATTGGCATACTCAGGCGCAATTTTTACAGCGGTATGCATGCGGCTTGTAGTGGCACCACCAATCAGCAAAGGCAGGTTCATCTTAAGGCGTGTCATCTCTTTGCCAATGTGTACCATCTCATCTAAAGAGGGTGTAATTAAGCCGCTAAGGCCAATGATATCAACATTGTGTTTTTTAGCTTCTGATAAAATTTTATCTGCGGAAACCATTACGCCTAAATCAATTATATCATAACCATTACAGCCCAGCACTACGCCTACGATGTTTTTGCCAATGTCATGCACATCGCCTTTTACGGTGGCTAATAATATTTTTGCGGCGCCGGCACCTTCTTCATTTACAGTGCCTGCTGCCAGATGTGCCAAACGTTTTTGTTCTTTCTCCGCCTCTATAAATGGCGTTAAGACTGCTACGGCTTTTTTCATTACACGGGCACTTTTTACTACCTGAGGCAAAAACATTTTACCGGCACCAAATAAATCGCCTACTATATTCATGCCGTCCATTAGCGGCCCTTCAATTACATCCAGGGGCTTGGGGTATTTTTGGCGGGCTTCTTCAGTATCTACATCTATATAATCGGTTATGCCATTAACCAATGCATGGCTCATTCTTTTTTCTACGGTGTCGTCTCTCCAGCGTTCGTCCTTTATAGTTTCTTTGCCTTTTGCTTTAACCGTTTCTGCAAACTGTATCAGCTTTTCGGTAGATTCATTGTTATCATTATTGCGGTTCAGTATAACATCTTCGCACAGTTGTTTTAAGGTAGGCTCTATTTCATCGTACACTACCAGCTGGCCTGCATTTACAATACCCATGTCCATACCAGCTTGTATGGTATAGTATAAAAATACGGCGTGCATGGCTTCACGTACATGGTCGTTGCCACGAAAAGAAAACGACATGTTGCTTACACCGCCGCTAATCTTCGCCAATGGCATCAATCTTTTTATTTCCCTGGTGGCTTCTATAAAATCTACCGCATAGTTATTGTGTTCTTCAATGCCCGTGGCAATGGCAAAAATATTGGGGTCAAAAATAATATCCTGCGGGTTGTAGCCAACTTGCTCTGTCAGTATTTTATAAGCCCTTGAACATATTTCTATTTTGCGTGCTTTAGTATCTGCCTGGCCAACTTCATCAAAAGCCATTACAATTACTGCTGCACCGTAACTTTTGCAAATAAATGCCTGCTCAATAAATTTTTCTTCTCCTTCTTTCATGGAGATAGAATTTACAATACACCTGCCTTGTACGCATTTTAGCCCGGCTTCAATAATGGTAAACTTGCTGCTATCGATCATAATGGGGATCTTGGCAATGTCCGGCTCGGCTTGTACCAAATTTAAAAAGGTAGTCATTGCTTCTACGCCTTCCAGCATGGCATCATCCATATTTATATCCAATACCTGTGCACCATTTTCTACCTGCTGCCTTGCTACGGAAAGCGCTTCTTCGTACTGGCCCGCCCTTATAAGGCGTGCAAACATTTTACTGCCGGTTACATTGGTACGTTCGCCTACATTCACAAAGTTTGTTTCGGGGCGCACTATCAATGGCTCTAAGCCGCTTAGCCTTAAAAATGGTTTTATATGTGTTTGCTCAATCATTGTTTGGTATATTTAGGGTAACGTCATTGTTTAGGTGGGTTAACAATCCGGTTACTTTTTATTGTTCTCTTACTAATTTTAAAATTTGTTTTTGAGGAAAATACTTTTTGTATTTACTGGCAAAAATTTGTTTGTTGCCTTTGGCTAAAGTATATTTTATAGTACTTTCTTTTTTGTTTTTGCAAAGGATAATGCCTATTGTCTTGTTTTCTTCTTCGTCTTTTATTTCTTCATCGTAGTAGTTTACGTACATCTGCAGCTGCCATAAATCCTGGTGTTTTAAAGTGCCTATCTTTAAATCTATCAACACAAAACACCGTAAGGTGCGGT
>JAYVUJ010000268.1:0-3133 GCA_043788035.1 Ferruginibacter sp.
GAAAAAAGTAGCGGGGGAACAATTAAAAACCACCGTTATTATTGCGCAGGCAATGGCTGCCACAAATAATAAAAGAGAAGCTGCTGAAAAGGAAATTGAAGTGTTGAAAAACAACAAAAAAGATGAACTTGATAGCAGCGGTGCAGATACTAAACGGATATTTAAAATTGAGGAAAGCATTACTGCAATTGGGCTTGAATTAGCCTTTATTGAAAAAAACAGGGATATAGTTGCCGAATACAATAAAGATAAGCGAGAGCTTTTCGACATGGCTAGTAACTTTAAATACCAAAAAATAAATTTGGAGCAGCAGCTGGAAACAGACCAGGGAAAGTTCGGCGTGCAGCAACAGAAGCATTGGGAAGATGTAGGACTATTAAAAGAAGCTATAGGCATTATCAAACTGCAGCTAGCACAAATGGAAGAAGACTTGAAAAAATACGAATCCTTCAGGCTAACTGATTGTTTCAGGAGCATACAGGATACAATGGAAGAACCTGGCGATGAGTATCAAACCAATGACCGCTGTAAGGAACTTATTGATAATTTAAGCAGCAGTTACTACAAAGCTATTGACCGCTATAGAGAATTGCAGGAAGCCATTAATAAGTTTAACGGTAATTTTTCGCCACAGAATATTTTTAGTTTTAAAACGAAGCTGATAGAGCAAGCAGAATATTTTCAATTTGCCGAAGACCTGAAAGAATTTATAGATGAAGACAAGATAGCGATGTACGAAAAAAGGGTGAACGAACTCTTTGCAGATATCATTAAACAAGTAGGCAAGGAAACTGCAGGCCTGTTATCTAAAGAAGGCGAGATACAAACCGTAATCAGCGACATCAATAAAGATTTTGTAAAACGGAATTTTGCAGGTGTAATAAAAAGTATCCAGTTGCGGGTGGTACAAAGCTCCAATAAAGTAGTACATCTTTTAACGGAAATAAAAAAGTTTAACGATGAGAATATTTATGATTTGGGAGAAGCTGACCTGTTTTGCTCTAACGAGCAAACAAGGGAAGCGAAAAATAAAAAAGCGATTGGACTGCTACTGCAACTGGTAAAAGAAATAGCTGGGCACAACAGCCAGCACATCAATCTTTCCGATTCGTTCGAGCTTGAATTTAAGGTAATAGAAAATGACAACGATACTAACTGGGTACAGAACCTGGCGAATGTAGGCTCTGATGGAACAGATGTATTAGTTAAAGCGATGATCAATATTATGCTGCTGAATGTTTTTAAAGAAGGCGCCACAAAAAATAAGTTTAAAGATTTTAGGCTGCATTGCATGATGGATGAAATAGGTAAGCTGCACCCTACCAACGTAAGGGGTATATTGAAATTTGCCAATGATAGAAACATTTACCTTATCAACAGTTCGCCACAATCTTTTGATGCGCTGGCTTACCGATATACTTTTAAACTAGCCAAAGATGCCAATAACGTTACCATCATAAACCGTTTGATAACCAACCATCGAGAAAAATAATGGCACTACCTTTACCTTTAGGCATAGCCGAAAAACTGCTGCTGCTGGTACAGCAAAATAAGCTTGCCGCCAGCAAGCTAAGGCACCCTATTGTGCAAGTAATGATTGAAGAAGGCATTATCTATAAGCCTGGTAAAATAAAAAGCCTGTTACATGTTGCAGATGCATACCAACTACAGCTATACCTAAAGAACCATTTTTCTATAACCGACCTTAAGGCATATGTTGAAACCTTACAAAAAGAAAACTTACTGCGGGCAGACTTTGTGGCGGTGGCTACTGATTCCAAACTAAAGGCATTACGTACTTTTAAAGGGTTTTTGGTTAACTGTTACTCGCCCTTGCCGGCAATACTTAACAAGGAAAATATCACCATTTATCCGCAAGTAGGAACGTTTAGTTTTATCTATGATTTTGAAGGGTTTGTACCACCGGCAAACGTTACCATCGTAGGTATAGAAAACCCCGAAAATTTTAGGCATATCGAAAAGCAGCAATATTTATTTACACGCATAATGCCACTTTTTGTAAGCCGTTACCCACAGCATCAAAGTAAAGATTTAATAAGATGGCTATTATCAATACCCAATAATTACCTGCATTTTGGAGATTTTGATTTTGCGGGAATTGGTATCTTCCTGCATGAATTTAAAAAACACCTTGGCACCAGGGCCAGTTTTTATACGCCCGATAATATAGACGAGCTGATAATAAAAGCAGGAAGCAAAAAGCGGTACGATGAACAGAAAATAAACTTCGGGCTAAAGAGCATTACGGAAGAAAATTTACTAAGCCTTATCAATACGCTTCATCGCCATAAAAAAGGGCTGGACCAGGAGATGCTGATAAATGGCTGATAATATCTTTTTAAAATATGCAAGAAGGCTTTGCCTAACTAAAAATGGTATACACCATCAAGCTCATCAAGTAAGCCAGCCCGGTCATATATACTAATTGGATGGCGGGGTATTTCCAGCTACGGGTTTCTCTTTTTACAACCGCCAAAGTGCTCATGCATTGCATGGCCAGCACGTAAAATACCAGGAGCGACATACCAGTAGCAAGGTTGTACACTTTAGTGCCATCTTGCCTTTTGGCGGCACTCATTTTTTGTCGTAGCGTGCTGCTATTATCGTCATCATCCCCTCCTACGCTGTACAGGGTTGCCATGGTGCCTACAAAAACTTCCCGGGCGGCAAAAGAAGTTATCAGCGCAATTCCAATCTTCCAATCGTACCCCAGCGGGCGGATGGCTGGTTCAATGGTTTTGCCCAATATGCCAGCAAATGAATTTTGCAGCAGTTCTGTATTTCTTTGCTTGTTTATTTCCTTTTTTTCTGTTGGGTTTTGCTGCACCAGCATATCATATTTAGCAGTAATGCCAGCCATTTTTTTTGTAGGGCCATAGGTACTAAGCACCCACAATAAAAGGCTCATCACCATAATTACTTTACCGGCATCAACCACAAATATTTTGGCTTTTTCTACCATGGTGGTAAGGGCATTTTTCCAGCGTGGGGCACGGTACACAGGTAGCTCTAAAATAAAAAAACTTTTTTCTTTTATGTTGATGAACCACTTCATAACAAAAGAAACAATCAATGCCATTACGGTACCTAAAAGATACAGCCCCATCATCAC
>JAYVUJ010000269.1:0-6210 GCA_043788035.1 Ferruginibacter sp.
AACTAAAAGTTCCTCACCGCTTCAAATTTTATTTTTTATAAATTTGAAAATTTCTGGACTTTGCTTTGGAGGGTAGGTTTGTTTTTGGTTCACCTTTTAAATTTGTTATTTTATTATCGTGTTAAAGTATAGTGCTTTTACAAAAAGTGTACCCATTTATACCATAAGCCCTAATGGGTTATTTTTTATAAGCTGTATAAATAAAACTATATACCTTAACATAAGCAACTTTACATGTTTACTTATAACCCTTACTTAAACCAACATTGTGGCGGCTGAAATATCATCAGAACGAAAATACTTTTTTAAACGCCTCAGCGGCAAAGAAGCGCCAAAGAAATTTGAAATGAATTTCTTTGACCATGTAGAAGACCTACGCTGGCATTTAGTTAGAAGTGTGGTGGCTTGGCTGGTAGCAGCTACTGTAATTTTTATTTATATTGATTTTGTTTACGACAATATAATTTTAGCACCAGCAAGGGAAACCTTTTTTACTTATGGTGCCTTATGCCGATTTGGGCAATGGCTACACCTTGGTGATGCTTTTTGCATGCCGGCCATAAAAATAGATTTTCAGGTTACAACTGTAAATGGCACTTTTACGTCTGCAATAAATATAGCAATGATAGGTGGTATCATAGCAGCCTTTCCCTATATTTTTTGGGAGCTGTGGCGCTTTATAAAACCTGCGCTTTCTATCAAAGAAAAGAAATATGGCAGAACTAGTATTATTTGGGTCTCAGTTTTCTTTTTCACAGGAGCCATTTTTGGTTATTATTTGTTGGCACCATTCACGTTTAACTTTTTAGCAAGTTTTACGCTGGGCAAATCAGGGATGATACAATACCGCCCGTCAATTAATGATTATATTGATAGCCTTACCAATTTAATATTAGGCTGTGGGCTAGCTTTTGAATTGCCTGTGCTTTGTTTTGTATTGGCTAAAATGGGTATTGTTACCGGTACGATGCTAAAAAAATATTTTAAATTTGCACTAGTCATAATTCTGGTAGTAGCTGCGGTAATTACGCCTTCGCCGGATTGGACAAGCCAGTTCCTGGTAGCTGTGCCGCTTTTATTTTTATACTGGATCAGTATAATATTAGCATCAAAAGTTGAAAAACAAAGGGCTAAAAAAGATGTAGAATAATATAGCGTAAGTACTTAAAAATTAGTGCTACTAAAATTGGCAGTGTTACCGAACATTGCCAATTTTTTTTACCATCCATTGGCAAGTACATCTGCAATATGCATTGTTTTTAATGGCAGTTTTTTCCCTTTGATGTAGCCATCAAGGTGCATTAAACAACTAAGGTCGGTAGAAATAATATAGTCGGCTTTTGTAGCCAATGCATTAGTAACTTTTTGGTCTGCCATACCGATCGATATGCCATCGAATTTTACAGCAAACGTGCCTCCAAAGCCACAACAGGTTTCTACCTCATGCATTTCAATTAGCTGTAGCCCTTTTACATTAGCCAGTAATTTTCGAGGCCCCTCTTTTATTTTGCATTCCCGTAAAGCAGCACAGCTATCATGGTAAGTTGCAGTGGCAGGCAAGCTGGCATTGAAGTCTTCAATTTTTAACACCTCAGTCAAAAATTCGGTAAATTCAAAAATGCGGTTGCTAAGATCAATCGCCTTTGCATTTGATTCTTCTTCTTCTTCAAATAACTTAGTATAATAATTTCTTACAAAGCCCACACAGCTTGCACTTGGGGCTACCACGTAATCTGCTGTACCAAAATCTGCCATAAATTTTAAACAGACTAGTTTTGATTCTTCCCAAAAACCGGCATTAAAGGCTGGCTGCCCACAGCAAGTTTGGTTGGTGTTGTAGTGCACAGTACAACCCGCCTTCTGCAAAACCTTAACCATGTTAAAAGCTGTTTGCGGGTAAAGCTGGTCAACAAAACATGGTATAAATAGCTGGACTTTCATGTACTGTACACCCTACGGGGAAATTAGTTTAAGATAAGAAAGAGTATATTACCTGCCAGGAGGCTCTAAATTCTCTGAGTAGAAAAAGAATATTGTAGGGCAATCATTTTTAAAGCAGTTACTGCTGCTTCTTCGCCTTTGTGCCCATGTAAACCACCAGTCCTTTCATCTATCTGTAGTTGATTATCTACCGTGAGCACCCCAAAAATAGATGGCACTGGCAAGCACAGATTTACCTGCAAAACCCCTTCTGTTATGGCTTTGCATACATAATCAAAATGTGGTGTACCGCCTCTTATGATACAACCTAAAGCAATAAATGCAAAGGGTTTATCATCCTTATACTTATGTGCATCCCAATAACTTTTTATACAAAAAGGTATTTCAAATGCACCCGGCACAGTTATAATTTTAAAGGGAACCTTATTTGCATCCAGCACTTTACGGCAACCTGCTTCCAGTTTGTCAATAGATTGCACGTTCCACTCGGTACGTACAATAACTACACAGGCACCCTCTGGTAATTGGATGCCTGCTATTGAATATAAATTATTTGTTGCTATTGCCATGGTAATTATTTGGATACGCCTAGCCTTGCGAGGTATTTATCAACCTGAAAATCAATCCTGTTATCCCTCAAAAAAGTAGGTGTTATTTCATCTTTAATTTGTTGGTAATATTGTATTGCTTCTTTTGTTTTGCCCATTGCATCGCAAAATAATGCGGCTCTTGATAAGGATAAAAAACGGGTTGATTCGTCTTTTTTATCCGCAACATCAATTGCCTTATTATAGTACGATAATGCATCGTCATTCTTTTTTAATTCAGCATAACCATCACCTAACATCCTGTAAGCAGCACTTTGAGGTTGCTTGCTTTTAGTAGAAAATTCTTTTAAATGCTTAATTGCATTGTTAAAATCTTTACTATGCAAATAACATGCACCGGCAATAAACTCCGCCCTATTACCAGCCGCGGTGCTACCAAAGTTAGAAACTACTTTTAGTACGCCGGTAATACCATTGCCGCCATTTAAAACCAATGCAATAGAATCTTTGTTAAAACCAGCTTGCGTCATCTTATCAAATAATCCTTCGGCCGGAAAAATTTGCTCAGCAGCTTTTTCTTCGTTAGGAAGCTTTACTAAATTTTTATAAGCCAACCAGCCACCGGAAAGTAAAATAATTGCACCGCCAATATAAATAATCGGCTTGCTAAATTTTGCCCAAAAGCCTCTTGCCTTATCAATGATATCATTTTCTTCTACAGTACTTGTGGTCACTTCTTGCTGCTCTGCCATTGTTTTTACTTGTTTTGTAAGCTGGTAACTAGGTTATCGATAAATGAAGAATTACCAGCTAAGATCATTATTCATTTTGATTAAACAAAAATATTAGTCAGTAATAAAAGGATAATCCTGTTGTATATAAACATCTTTCAACAATTCATCGTCAGTGGGCCATGGGCTTTCTTCTGCAAATTTAACAGCTTCTTCTACTTGGTCTTTAACTCTATTGTTCATTATTTCAACCGCTTCATCGGTCACTTTATATTCCTCTTTCAACACTTTCAAAACGTGGTCTATAGGGTCTCTTTCTTTGTATTCTTCAACCTCATCCTTAGTCCGGTATTTCTGCGGGTCACTCATACTATGCCCTTTATAACGGTAAGTCTTAATTTCTAATAAAGTTGGCCCACCTTTTTCCCTTGCTCTGTTCACCGCCCTTAAAATGGCTTCGTGTACCGCTTCCGGGCTCATACCATCTACTGAATCGCCAGGCATATCAAATGCATCTGCAATCTTATAAAGATCAAGTACATTGCTGGTACGCTTGACAGAGGTACCCATAGCATAATGATTATTTTCCACTATAAACACTACCGGTAATTTCCAAAGCATTGCCATGTTAAATGTTTCGTGCAGCATGCCCTGCCTTGCAGCGCCATCGCCAAAAAAGCACAACGCAACATTATCAGTACCGTTATATTTTTCAGCAAATGCCAAGCCAGCGCCAGTGCCAATTTGTGCACCTACAATGCCGTGGCCACCAAAAAAACCGACATCTACACCAAAAATGTGCATACTGCCACCTTTACCTTTACTACATCCTGTAGCCTTGCCATATAGCTCAGCCATGGTAGATTTCGGGGTAACGCCTTTTGCTATTGCCAATGCGTGGCAACGATAAGCTGTTATAAATTTATCGCCAGGGTTAGTAGCCGTCATACAGCCAGCCGCAACAGCTTCCTGCCCAATATATAAATGGCAAAAGCCGCGAATTTTTTGCATTCCGTACAATTGTCCTGTCTTTTCTTCAAAACGGCGCAATAGAAGCATTAATTCGTACCAATACAGGTATGTTTCTTTAGAAAACTTTGTAGCCAAGGAAATAAATTTTAGGCTGCAAAGATAAGGGAGAAATTGATAAAAATATACATGCGAAAAAGAACCTTTTTCTAATAAACTTTTAGCATTTCGGGTAGCATTTCACGGCTAACATACCTTTTTAATATAGTTATTATTTGGGCGCCCGGGCGGGCTATGCGCAGTACTCGGCAGCGCCAAACCTACAGCCTGGCTTCGCTATTGTATATTTCACGGCGCTTTACGGGGTACTTGCTCCTACCCCAGGCACTTCGGTTAAAAGTGTAACCGGATTTTTTAAGGAGTTTTAGCGAAGCTTTAATCAAGCCCATTATATTGCCGTTACGGGTCAGGCGAGGGCGTCATACCGCTAACTACAGCTTGCTGCGTATCGTAGTATTTAGCTATTTTAGGTAGTGGAATAATTTGAAATACAGCTAACTATTAAACAATAAAGCTTTTAATTATCTTGCAGCCTAATGCAAAGATTTACAAAAATAACACCCACTCAATTTAAAAATTATAGTTTTTCCACTTTCAATTTTACGGAAAGGATTATTGGTATTTGTGGCCTGAATGGCAAGGGTAAAACTAACTTGCTCGATGCTATCTACTACTTATGTTTTACCAGGAGTTACTTTTCTAAAACGGATAATTTAAACACCCAGTTTAATGCCGATGGCTTTAGGCTGGAAGGCATAAGTGCTACCAATTTTTTTAATAAAACTGTTGCTACAGAACCCGACAGTTTAACTAACAAAATTAATAAAATTGTTTGCGTATTTAAAGGCGTTGGTAAAAAAGAAGTATCCTTAAACGATGTTCCTTATGCAAAGTATTCAGAGCATATCGGCAAATTTCCCTGCGTGATGGTTGCGCCCGATGATATCGAACTAATAATGGGTGGCAGCGAAGAACGGAGGCGCTTTATTGATACCGTCATCAGCCAAATAGATGCAGAATATTTACAAAAGCTCATCATCTACACCAAAGTATTGCAACAAAGAAATAGCCTGCTAAAAAAGTTTGCCGAGCAAGGCAAAGTAGATTGGACCTTGCTGGAAGTTTTAGATGAACAACTGATATTGCCAGGCAGTTATATCTACCAAAAAAGAAAAGATTTTACACAGCAATTAATACCATTGGTACAGCAATTTTATAACCAGATTGCCAGTAACGATGAAGTGGTTACGCTTCAATATGAAAGCCAATTAAACAACAGCGACTTTTTCGTTATCCTTAACCAATTCAGGCAAAAAGATTTTATACTGCAACGCAGCAATGGTGGCATACATAAAGATGATTTATTGATTCAATTAAATGGGCAGGCTTTTAAAACGACGGCATCGCAAGGGCAAAGAAAAAGTTTACTTTTTGCATTAAAGCTGGCAGAGTTTGAATTACTAAAAATAAACAAAGGCTTTGCTCCAATCCTTTTGCTGGATGATGTTTTTGAAAAGCTGGATAATACCCGAATGCAAAATTTATTGCGCTGGGTTTGTAATGAAAATAATGGGCAGGTATTTATTACAGATACGCATAAAGAAAGGCTGGAGCAAGCTTTTACCGGTTTGAAGAGTGCCTATCAAATAGTAGAGCTGTAAAATGTTTATTGTTTGTAGTTTATTGTTTGTAGTTTATTGTTTGTAGTTTATTGTTTGTAGTTTATTAATTTCGTGTAGGTTTCTAAAAACGCAACAGTAAAATAATTATTTTAAAAAGAGCCATGCCATAATAAAACAGAAGGTTACCCGACTACAAGATACTATTCACATCGAAAGAACAATAAACAATAAACACCAACAAAAACAACAACCCGTGGGCGAATTTTCAATGCAGGATGCGATACAGCAATTTTTAAAACAGAGCAAGCTAAAAAGTGGCCTGCAAGCTGTACGCATTGA
>JAYVUJ010000270.1:0-3261 GCA_043788035.1 Ferruginibacter sp.
CCGGTTACCTGGGCTAAGCACTGTGGCGTTTTACAAAGTGTAGCGTTATTTGATACCAGCATTGCCTGCCATAGCAGTTACAATAAAGCCTGCAAATAAACGTTTCACTACCATATATTCTTATAAAAATTTATCTCACTAATTCAAACCTAAAAAAGAAACTATGAAAAATAATTTTTACAAAATGTTGGTGGTGCTTGTTGTAATAACAGCTATCCTATCAGCTTGTAACGGCTCCCGCCAATCTACCCATAACCATGGCGTAAATAATAGCGGTTTTAAAGGGTATTGATTTTCTCGGACAAATACAAATTGGAACCGGTAGTTTTTATATAAAATAAAGCCGGGTATTAGTTTTGCTTTTACCGGGCTTTTATTATTGGATGAAGAAATTATACTAACATTCCTCCGGAAACTTCAATACGTTGCCCATTGAACCATTTAGCATCTTCTGAGCATAAAATACTATCACACAGACAATATAGTCTGCTTTGCCCACACGGACCAAAGCCGTCATGCTGGCAATTTGTGCGCTTAATTCTTAATTATCCCTCAACATGCCCACATTAAAATCTGTCGCAATTACCCTGAAGCAATTTTATATTTGAAAGAATAAAACTGGCCCCAGGAATATCGATGTTATGTGCGAAACAATCTTCGCATCTGCGTACTTGGGCAAACTGCTTATCTTTTTCCATTCCGGGTCGCTGCCAAACAATTTCCAATTGCGGTCATGTGCCGCCATGTCATCAAAAGTTAGCAGGTAGGTAAGGTTGGCCCTTAAGCCACCAATAATAGTTTCGCCAAAAAATACCGGTGCCAGCCCTGTCCTTTTAAAAATATCAATTTCTCCTTGTGTAGTAAACATTTCAATTTTCTTTTTACCCGCATTTGCGCTTTCGTAACGCCTTAACTCAAATATCCTGGCTTTTTTAGCGGGCACTTTAATTGCAGGCACTAAATTTAAATAAGGGCATTACAAGTTCCACCAATAATTAAATTTTAATGAAATAAACCTGTTACGGATAAAGAAAGGAGCATTTAAATAATTATCCGTGTATACTAAAAATAAGTCTGATGCTGGTTTATAACGCCATTGCAGCCGTGCATTTAGGTTGGTATTTTTTAGTTGCTCATTATACTGCAAGTAAGCTGTAAAATATAATTTATTAGTCAGGGTAAGGTCTACCTTAGGGCTAACGAGCCAAAAGGTATTTTGGTTCCATGGTGCAGGCAACGACAATTTATTATAAGTTGCAGTAACAGTAATATTTACAAAAGGCTGAAAACGATACCCCAGGCTACCGCTGAGTGAAACCCTGTTGCCATTGTTATAATAGCCACCTGTGCGCACGGCTACACCATAGGTAAAAAGTTTTTGTGGCTGAGAAATAAAATCAACCCCAATAGTTTTCCAATGATGTTCAGAGCCGGTTTTTAAAGAATCTTTGCCGCTATTAGTCGGGTCGAAACGAAAAAGCAATTTTACATAATCATCCATAATTACGGGTGCCAGCGTGGCTTTGTTTCTGAATGTAACCAGGTACGACAATGTATTTTCATAATCAGTCTTATTAAAACTTTTGTTATAATAGTAGCTCATATTTAGCTGCGGCCCGTGGGTTAGTACGTTGCCCTTGCGGGGAAAAAAAGTATAGGCAATTTGTGGGTTAAGCCTTATGTAATCCTTCCTTGGTATATAGCCAACTTCGGCAGTATAGTTTTTGCCGGTAGATTCATAGGCTCCATTTATAAGCCATCTTTTACCCGCATATTGAAGGTTGCCGGCATGTACAAAATCATTGCCGCTTTTAGCCGGGCTAAAAGATTTTAAAGCCATTAGTTTGCCCGTCCATAAATTATTAGAAGAAGCAAGGTTATATTCTACACCGATATTGCGGTTATAGAGCGAGTAAGCCGGCAGTGTGGAATCTTTTTCAGGATGTTGGTTATTGGACTGCATATTTACAAATATCAACCCAATGTTGGAGCGGGAGAATATCTTTTTTTGTAACGCCATCACCGAAAAATTTTGACCCGGCAGCCTGATTTTTTCTTGTTCCGATGTTTGCATATCCATGGCTGTTATCCGCCAGCTGCGGTTAAGCTTGCCACTTAGCCTGCCCCCATATTTTATGGGTACGCCCAGCCCGATACGGCGCGAAAAAAATGGGCGCAAAGCTGGGTATCCAAAGTTGTTTATCTGGTCGCCATTTTCCAAAAAAAACTGCCTTCTTTCAGGATAAAATAATTCATACCGGTCAAGGTTAGTAATTTGCTTATCTGCTTCAACCTGAGAAAAATCCGGGTTTACTGTAAGGTCGAGGCTCAACGAAGAAGTTACCGCAATCCTAGCATCTAGCCCTACCTGTGTTTTAAAATCTTTTGGCAAAGCAGGGTAATAGCTTTTAGAATTGCCTGCTAAAAAATAGGGGATCAGGGAAATATTTTCTCCCTGTGCGGGCAGCGGCGCATCCCATGCCAGCACGCCCGTATATGCCAGGGAAGCGGTGGGGAACTGCCTCGGTATAGGTGCCCAGCTCGACTTCTCCGTTGTTTTTAAATCATTCCTGCTAAAATTAATACCCCAATTACTGATACCATTTTTATACCGGAGGGTTTTAAAAGGTATAGCCATTTCAAGTACCCACCGGTCCTGGTAATCCTTTACAGCAGATACCCATTTATTTTCCCAGTTTAGGTCTACTTTGCCACCTTCGTAAATCAGCCCATCCCATTGTGCGCCCGCTGCATTTGCCCCAAAAGCAAAGCCATTAGTCTGGTCTTCAAAAGTATCCATGAACATAATAAAATTATCATTTTTTTGAAAAGTAAAGTCCCGCCGCAAGGATTCTACCATGTCTGGCCCTGGCAATAGCTTATAGCAAATGGCTAACAAATACAAGTTTTTTTTATCGTAGGTCATCGATACTTCCGTTTTTACTTTGGCCATGCTGGTATCCATTGGTAGAACCATATGAAACCCATTGGCTACTTCGGCTTTTTTCCATACCAGTTCATCTGCTATGCCGTCAATATTAATAGATTCGGTAGTGCTATTAATATGCAATTTAAAAGACGCATTTTTTTTCTGCGCTACAGCAACCACACAAAAAATGAAAGCGCAAAATGTAAGAAGTATTTTTTTCAATGTGGCAATTATCTTATGCAGATGATAGTAAATATTTAGTGCAGGTTTTCAACAAATTTACAGGATGCTTTTTAAATAAGAGTTGGATATCGCTATTTTTTTAATTCTTA
>JAYVUJ010000271.1:0-2013 GCA_043788035.1 Ferruginibacter sp.
CAGTCAGATTGCCTGGAAACACGGACCGATATTAAGCATTGGAAATACAGCAAGCTTGACCTGTCGCCTATTTTATACAAAGAACCTGCTTCTATTTACACAGGGCTTTACCATAAAGAAGACCAGGACCATGAAATGGATAATGTGCTGGATTGGAAATTGCTGGAAGCTGCAAAACCTGCTTTGGAAAGGCAAGAAAAAATTACCGCCTCTTTCGACATAAAAAATATTGACAGGACAACGGGAACCATCTTATCTAACGAAATTTCTAAAATATACAAAGCTGCCGGCTTGCCGAATGATACCATTCATTTTAAGTTTACCGGTACGGCAGGGCAAAGTTTTGGTGCCTTCAATACAAAAGGGGTAACAATGGAATTGGAAGGCGATGCCAATGATTATTTTGGAAAAGGATTAAGTGGTGCAAAGCTTATCATCTATCCATCGCACAGGGCAATGTTTGTTCCGGAAGATAATATTATTATTGGAAATGTTGCTTTTTATGGCGCTACCGATGGGCAGGCATACATACGTGGAAAGGCGGGCGAACGCTTTGCAGTACGTAACTCAGGCGCAACGGCGGTTGTAGAAGGCGTGGGCGACCATGGCTGCGAATATATGACTGGTGGAAGGGTGGTAGTTTTGGGAGATACCGGAAGAAATTTTGCCGCAGGCATGAGCGGTGGCATTGCTTATGTATATGATGTAAAAGGAATTTTTGAAGCCAACTGCAACAAAGAAATGGTTGACCTTGATACAGTGAGCGATGATGATAAAAAAGAATTATATCAATTAGTCAGCAACCATTATTCGTACACAAAAAGTACCGTAGCAGAATTTGTTTTGGATGATTTTGAAAACCAGCTGAAGAATTTTGTAAAAGTATTTCCGAAAGATTATAAGAAAGCTTTGGCAAAAATGTCGGTAGCCGCAGTCAATAAGTTATGAGTTGGTAGTGGTGAGTGATAAGTTTCCAAACTGCTGGTCTTTGTTGTTTGCCTGCTTATAATAAATTAGGGTACTTTCTAGATAGGTGAAATTAAAAATGAGCTATTAATTATTGATGAAAGAAGATATCATTCAAGGCTTTCCAAAAGCTTATCCAGCAATCTGCGAAGCTACTGTATTGTCTGGCTTTACGATGGCTTCGGTTGTATCTGCCTGTTCTTTGTTGAGAACGCTGGCGGCTTCAAAACCTGCTGGTAAATTCCTTGAGCTTGGCACTGGTACAGGGCTTTCCACTTCGTGGATATTGGATGGTATGGATGAAGCTTCCAGGTTAATTTCTGTTGATAATGATGCACAGTTTGTAGCGATTGCTGAAGCCTTTTTAGGCAACGATACCAGGTTGAAATTATCGGTAACTGACGGCGGTACCTGGCTAAAAGAAAATAAAGGCAATAAGTTTGATTATATTTTTGCTGATACCTGGCATGGAAAATATTTGATGTTAGAGGACGTTTTGGCGATGCTGAAACAAGGCGGTATTTATATTATTGATGATATGCTGCCCCAACCTAACTGGCCGGATGGGCATGCCGAAAAAGCAACTAATTTAATCGCTTATCTGGAAGGAAGGGAAGATTTATTATTGACGAAACAAGTTTGGGCAACCGGGATAATTATTGGAGTTAAAAAATAGGATAGCTTCCCTATCCCCGAAGGGAGCGTTGCTGGAGCTTTAGGTTGTAAGCACATCCTATTAATTGAACGGACTTTTATTAAATTTATAACAGGATTTTTTTACAATTTTAAAAGAGCCAGAACCCTTCTTTGGAGGGCAGAGAGGCTAATAAACAGAAAAACTATGGGCAAACCAACCGGCTTTTTAGAGTTTACAAGAGAGCTTCCTGCAAAGCGCCCTAAAGAAGAGCGTGTGCACGATTATAAAGAATTTGTGGAAAGGTTTCCAGACGAAAAATTAAACCAGCAATCGGCAAGGTGCATGGATTGTGGCGTTCCTTTCTGCCATAACGGTTGTCCGCTGGGCAATGTGATACCAGAATTTAATGA
>JAYVUJ010000272.1:0-4631 GCA_043788035.1 Ferruginibacter sp.
CTCTTTTTTGTTAAAATTATTATCGGCAACAAATAACATTGTTTTATGCCCGTTAGGCAAATTGGGACCAAACGTTACGCCTTCAATATTATCGATATAAATGCCAAGGTTATCCATGTTTACAATTAGTTTTTTTGAGGCTGGCACAAACTTGCCTGCAGCGCCTGCCAATGGCATATTAGTTATATCAGTAGCAGCATTTAAATCGGCAGCAAAAACTTTAATAGTACAAGCCATCCTTCCTGTAGAATAAGATCTTTCTATTACAAGCAGCTGATTGTTTCCAATAGACAATATATCAGGAATGCCATTGATCTTGTAGCCATCTTCGGGCACAGCAGCATTGGCTACATTATCAGGCTTGTATGCAAATTGCGCCGTATTTTTTTTGGTTGCCACATCAAACTTTAGCAGCCTTATATAAGTGCCTTTGTCTGTAATACCTACCCTTGGCCCATCTTCATACAAAGGCTCTTCCACATCTACAAAAAGCGTTTTATAATTGTCGGCAAATGTAAGCCCTTCCAGCACACCATTTTGCCTGGGCCCTTTTTCTGTTGCATGCATTGTAAGGTTGGGTGGCATCACAAAACTATCAACGTATTTACCATCTGCAGTTATCATGGTAACAGAAGGGTCTTCCAGCACCGTATCTTTTTTGGTAACAATCCTTTCTCCTTCGCTGCTCCAGGTTAGTTGTTTAGTGATAGGGTTATAGCGCATTGCTTCCGGGTCTGGCGTGTGGTACGGGTCTTGCTTGCTATTTGGGTAAACATGCCCATTAGCCTGCAATAAACTATACACGCCGGTAAATAGGATGCTATCAATCCCAGCGGGTGTAACCGAAATTTCAGCCGTATAAAAACGTGCGGGGTTAATGGTGCTACGGTCATCACAAATCATGTAATAGGTATTAGCCGCCGCATTATAATCAATACCCGATAAGCCGCCTACTGTGGTATTGTTAAACAATAAATTATGCGGCACATCTTTTTCGCCTAAAAAATGTAAAGCCGAAATGGTTGTTGATGCTTGAACGGTGCTTGTCTTTTTTGAAACGTTGCAGGATAGCAGCAATGTTACTGCGACTAATAAAAAATATGTTGTCAAATTACTTTTATACATCCGTAGGATTTGTACAAAGTTGGGGAAAGAATGGTTAGCAACTGATATTTATTATCCTGGTTTATATGGTGAACCAATTTTATTTTTCTCGCAACAAAACATTTTTTACAACCACCTTTAACATTGCAGCACAAACCGCTCCTACTCCACTACCACCATAATTATTACCTTTGCCACCTAAACGATTATTTCATATGAAGGAAGTATATATTATTGCCGCCGTACGCACGCCAATAGGTAGTTTCGGCGGTTCTTTAAAAAGTTTTACGGCTACTCAGTTAGGCGCTATCGCCATTAAGGGTGCCATTGAAAAAGCAGGCATTCACCCAGCAATGGTAAATGATGTGCTGATGGGTTGCGTACTGCAGGCTAACCTCGGCCAGGCACCCGCAAGGCAGGCAGCTAAATTTGCAGGCTTGCCCAATGAAGTAAATTGTACAACCATTAATAAAGTTTGCGCCAGCGGCATGAAGGCCATAACGATGGCTGCCCAAAGCATTATGCTGGGCGATGCGGACATAGTAATTGCAGGTGGTATGGAAAGTATGAGCAACGTGCCGTTTTATACCGATGCTATGCGTTGGGGAAACAAATATGGCAACGTTGCTTTTATTGATGGGCTTGCAAAAGATGGGCTTACAGATGTGTACGATGGCATGGCAATGGGCAACGCCGCGGAGTTATGCGCCAGCACCTGCGGCATTAGCCGGCAGGCGCAAGATGCCTTCGCTATTGAAAGTTACCACCGCTCACAAGCTGCCGTAAACGAGGGTAAATTTGACAATGAAATTGTGCCCGTGCCTATACCCCAAAAAAATGGCGAGCCCCTTTTATTTGCAAAAGATGAAGAGCCTTTTAATGTAAAGTTTGATAAGATTCCAGCGCTAAAAGGTGCCTTTGCAAAAGATGGCACCGTTACTGCGGCCAACGCATCTACCATGAATGATGGCGCAGCGGCATTACTATTGATGAGCAAAGAAAAAGCCATTGAGCTTGGCTTAAAGCCCCTAGCAAAAATTATTGGTTATGCAGATGCAGAACAAGCACCTGAGTGGTTTACTACCACACCATCTATTGCTGTACCGAAGGCGGTGGCAAAAGCCGGGCTGCAAATGAAAGACATCAGCTTTTGGGAATTAAACGAGGCCTTTAGCGTTGTAGGCATAGAGAATAGCAAACGCATGCAAATAGACCCAGACACCGTTAACGTTAATGGTGGTGCGGTTTCTATCGGGCACCCTCTTGGGTGCAGCGGCGCAAGGATAATTGTTACCCTGATACATGTATTAAAGCAACGCAATTCAAAATATGGTGCTGCGGGTATTTGTAATGGCGGCGGCGGTGCATCTGCAATGGTTATTGAAAATATGTAATTACTACTAAAATTAATTTAAACAAAAATGCCCTTTGCTGTTGCAGAGGGCATTATAATGTTTTGTTTTTCTAAGATGCTAAAGCGGGAGTTTGTATAAAACGGGAATACATCCAAGATAAGAAATAATGTTGTATTAACATTATTTTAATACATTAATTCGTATTTTTTTGAAATAAATCATGCATTTATGTAGTATAACGATATGGCATATGCGCAATACTGTTTTTTAAGTTGATATAAAAATATTGGAACATCCAAAACTTTTCATTGCTTATTAGATTTTTAATATTTGTTATAATCAAAATAAACTGGTTAATAGTATATACCCAAGCTACTTTAACTACTACCGGTTACGGCTAGTTGCACAGAGGTGGTTAGATAGTTGCAGGCTACCTATTTGGCTTGCAGGCTTTTAAAAATTGTATTTTGGTTGGGGGAAATACGGCAAAGCTTTTTCAAGATTACATAAAACGGCAATAATTTTAATGCTGCCTGGCGTGAGGGATAGCAACGGAAATCCTTTTTTTTGTCGGGCCGCCCGCAAAAAAGATTGCAGTGTATAGCCCGCCCGCTTTGTTGGGATAAGGCCTCCGCAGCCCAACAAAGCGGCACGCCATAGCCTTACACCTAAACAAAAAAACGCAATTTTTAACCCGATTTGCTGATATGGCTACTATGAGATAAATTTGCTTTTCAAACTATACAATTACTACTAAATAAATAAAATAAATGCGACAAATTGCTTTTAGAGAAGCCCTTAGGGAAGCTATGCAGGAAGAAATGCGGCGTGATGAAAGGGTATTTTTAATGGGGGAAGAAGTGGCGGAATACAATGGCGCCTACAAAGTAAGCCAGGGTATGCTGGATGAATTTGGTGAAAAAAGAATAATTGATACGCCTATTGCGGAGCTTGGTTTTACCGGTATCGCGGTTGGTGCTGCGCAAAATGGCCTTCGCCCAATAGTTGAATATATGACCTGGAATTTTGCGGTTTTACCACTTGACCAGATTTTAAATACTGCCTCGAAAATGCTTGCCATGAGCGGCGGCCAGGTTGGTTGCCCGATTGTTTTTCGTGGCCCCAATGGCAGCGCCGGGCAATTAGGTGCCCAGCATAGTACGGCTTTTGAATCTTTGTATGCGAACATTCCCGGGCTTAAAGTTATTTCTGTAAGCAACCCTTACGATGCAAAAGGCTTGCTGAAAAGCGCTATCCGTGATGATGACCCGATTATTTTTATGGAAAGCGAAGTGATGTACGGCGAAAAAGGCGACGTGCCTGAAGAAGAATATTTATTGCCGATTGGCAAGGCTTTTATTAAAAGAGAAGGTAAAGATGTGACCATCGTATCTTTTAATAAAATGATGAAAGTTGCGCTGGGTGCCGCTGAGGAGCTTGCCAAAGAAGGCATAGAAGCAGAGGTTATAGATTTGGCAACCATCCGCCCACTGGATTGGTTTACTATTTTACAAAGTGTAAAAAAGACAAACCGTTTGGTGATTGTAGAAGAACAATGGCCGTTTGCCTCTGTATCATCTGAAATTACTTACCGCATACAAAAGGAAGGCTTCGATTATTTGGATGCCCCTATCCGCAGGATTACATCTGCAGATGCACCAATGCATTACGCCCCAAATTTAGTAGCACTTTACTTGCCAGACATTGCAAGGACAGTGAAGCTTGTTAAGGAAGTTATGTACCTGAAAAAATAAAGCAACAAACTAATAATAGTAAAGCCTGAAGTTGAGCCTTCAGGCTTTTTTGTTACCGTTACTTTTTTAGTTTCGTTATTGCCAACGCTAAAATTTTATGTAGCGTTACGGTACAAATGGATCCTTAATCGTCAATCCTTAATTTTTAACTTGAAATTCTTAATTTTCAAACAGCCATTTTTACCCCAGCTAATACATAGCCCCATTGAGCTTCAGAGGCGTCGTACTCTTTTACATTGGTTTTTCAGTGATCTTTTTCCACTACGCATGGGGCGCTTGCTGGTTAAAAAGTATTTGTTTACGCAACCAAGCTTCGTAGGAACATGCCGCGGCATGTTCCTACTGCGGATAGAAAATTGCACACATAATTAGCCAACGTGAACAAATGCTATAAATAGTCAGTTGTTTTTTTTAAATA
>JAYVUJ010000273.1:0-2741 GCA_043788035.1 Ferruginibacter sp.
CGGGAAATATGGTAGAGGTAATTACCATATTGTAAGCCTGGTTGGCCCAATCAAACATGCACCATGCCCAGATGGTTTTTTTATCGTCTTTAACTTCCATGATGGCTGAAGAAACTTTTAATTTGCCTGCCGTAGGTAATTGTATCGGCTACAGCAATCCTAAATAAATACAAATTATTTTATGCCGTAATGGTCATTCATCAATTTTTCAAAAATACCGTTTGGTAAAATACTTTTTAGTGTGGGTACAATTGTTTGTCCAACCCCACCAACTAAATAACGGTGCGCCGGTTTAGCAGCATCTACTATTTTGCACAATTGTTTGGCAATCGAAGATGGGTCTGCCCCTATGCTTTCATCCTTTTCAATTGCAGCTATGGCAGCATTGTATTCTTTTTCCAGGGGTGCATTAGTAATTGCAAAGGGCGTTATTTCACGGGCACTGGTAAAGCCTGTCTTAAAATCGCCGGGGTTTATTACCACTACTTTTATACCTGCATTGCGCAGCTCCATACGCAGGCTTTGCGAGTAGCCTTCTACGGCATATTTACTAGCGCTGTACATACTTTGGTATGGCAAGCCAAAAAGCCCGGCCAGCGAACTGATGTTTACAATAAGCCCTTTTTTATCTGCTATCATGCCTGGCAATACTGCGCTGCACATGCGTACCACGCCAAAAAAGTTTACTTCAAATTGTTTCTTGGCAGCGTCTATAGGCATCGTATATGCCGGGCCAGCTACACCATTGCCAGCATTGTTTACCAATACATCTAATTTGCCTTCTGCTTTAATAATGGTATCAATAGCAGCTCTTACAGATGCATCATCTGTAACATCCAATTGTATCGGCTTAAACGAAACAGCTTGCAGGCTGCTTAAATTACGTCCGGAGCCGTACACAATATGCCCTTTAGCCTGAAGTGCATTTGCACAAGCTAAACCAATGCCAGATGATGCGCCAGTGACTAGTATTACTTTTTTCATTTGTTGGTAAATTGTAAGTATTAAAGGTTGATATTGCTGATAAATAACGCAGGTTACTTAATCGCTAGCCAATATACAAACTAAAGATGCTTTTATAATAATAATAGGTAAAAATAATTACTGGCTGTTATTGATTTGCTTACCCCCCCGGCATTAACAACTAGCAGGAAGATAATTTTTAGTGCGTACTCCCACGCCGCTCCGGCAAAGGGGCCGGGCTATCCACTGCAATCCCTTACGCCTCAAATCTAACTAGTATTTGGTTGTTGCAAAAGTATAATGGCCGAAGTGATTTGTACACCAGGTATCCCACGCTTAAACATGTCCGGCTTATTTATTAAAGTTGTATAGAAGGTTTGTATGTAATTTTTTATACAATCAAAGGATCATCACTCACCAGGTATTTATCAGCCCAAACATTTTGAATTGCATTTTATCAATACTACTATTTAATCAATCATTTACGAATCAAATCCACCTAACCATTTTTATCAGCTTCAATAAACGGCACAGATAATTTTTACACTTAGCATTTATCAATCTCTTAAAAAGCAAACTTTTGATACCAAAGTTTATCAATAATACAATTTCATGGTTGTAAGCTTCTACATAGTTGGGTGACCGATTTAATTAAGGTAAAGCTTTTTTTTTGTTAATACCATTCCAACTTTTTAAAAAAACTCCTCTTGTGCCCATCAAGTCTTCTTTATTCTTAAAGGTATTTTATCTTACCTGATAAAGCTTATGTTTCGCAAACTCATTCTAAGCTTAAGCCCTTTATTAAATTTCTTCCTAAAACCAAAAGCCGCTGCCTGAAGTTTACTGCACTTCCATGGAGCAACCTTTTATTTTGCCTGATAATTCAGCATACTTTTAGTGCTCTTTTATCATGATGGTACGGTTTAAGTGTTTTGGCAGGTGCAATAATAATTATTTTGTACCAGGCTTTTAGTACAGTTTATGTATGTGCGGGCTTTACAGTTTTACGCATTAATAAGGCTATTCTATTCGTTGAGCTATTTATGTTTTCTTTAACAGCCAAGCGGGTTTAAGTAAAATTTGCTTTACAACTTAAAAGATAAGCCATTTTAAAAAATAGGCATATGCATGTCCAAAAACAAATAATTAGACTAAAGTAAGTACCTAAAAATCAAATTTATACTCCATCATATGAATACTATTTTTTAAGGTTTTACTACAAAAAAAAGCGGAGCTTCAATAATTGAAGCTCCGCTTTTTTTCAATCTTCTATCGCTGCACAAAATCAGTCAATGCAACATAATGCCTGCTATTGGATGCATTTTTCCAAATTCTATAAACTTTTGGATAATTTGTATTAGTTGGTAAAAATAAAGTTGGTTGAGGAAATGATTTCACTACACTAACACCAGATAGCATAAAAGCCCTTGTAACCATAGCCTCTAAAAAAATCACCTTGCCATTATTAGCTCCATAAACGAATGTGTGCGTAAACGGGAGAAATAATGGCGGAAATTCTGGTGAACTAGGATCAAGCCAGTGGGTGCCCATTTGCGGAACAGTGGCTGCTTGTATTACATAAGATGCGGGCAAAAAACCTGTAGGAGGTACCGGTCCCGGTATAGGGCCTATAGCAGCTTGCGCGGCAAGAGATATTTTATAAAAATGTATGTCAAAATGTGGCACATCATAAATGTGGGCAGGCTCGTGGCCGTTTGGCTCCCAATTAACAACTATATGGTCAAATGGTGTAATGGAGGTTGCCTTTGAATGAAGTT
>JAYVUJ010000274.1:0-5293 GCA_043788035.1 Ferruginibacter sp.
TATTGAACTACAAAGTTGAGCTAACAATAGCCTACAACCCAATGTTCAAGGCTATTATAATCCACAAAGACGAAATGTTATTCACAAAAAAAGTACCCCCAAAGACGATTTTTAAAAACAGCATCAAATGCAGACGATACAGCAAAAATATAAAACCTAAAAAGTAAATAATCAAAGGAGATTGGCTAGTTTAGGACTGAATAGTTACAAATTTTTAATTATAGAAGATAACCCAGGCGACTTAGTTATTATCGAAGATTTTCTTAGGGAAGAAATTGAGGCCCCGTTATTGTAACTGCATAATTACAAACAAGCAGCTGAAATACTCTCTGTTGACAGGGGATTCAGTGCTTTATTAATGGACCTAAGCTTACCCGATAAGGAAGGGCAGGCGCTTGTTACAAGCATTTTGGCAATAACTCCAATATCTTGCCCGGTAATTATTTTTACAGGGTTTTCCAATATAGAATTTAGCATCAAATCTATAACCCAGGGCATACTTGATTACTTAATTAAAAATAACCTCACGGCGGCGGCACTTTATAAAAGTATTATCTACTCAATAGAAAGGACTAAAAACATTGCAGCTATTAAAGCTTCAGAAAAAAGGTATAGCGATTTGTTTAAT
This sequence comes from Ferruginibacter sp., assembly GCA_043788035.1. Lineage (GTDB taxonomy): Bacteria > Bacteroidota > Bacteroidia > Chitinophagales > Chitinophagaceae > Ferruginibacter. The sequence continues at coordinate 629 of JAYVUJ010000274.1, forward strand.
TTAAGCCCTCAGCCAATGTGGGTATTTAACCCAATGACTTTTCAATTTACAGACGTTAATAAAGCTGCTTTAGATTTATATGGCTATACAGAGCATGAATTTTTACCAATGGGGCTTTGGGGCATTTTTAATGAGAGCGATTGGTTTGAAATAAAAAAAACAATTAAAGGACAGCAACCCGCAGATGGCAGGATTAAAGGCCTTCACATAAATAATACTAAGTCAAAAGCCTTGCTTGAGGTGCAAATTTATAGCAATAGCATAACCATAAACGATAAGGATATGATAGCTGTAATTGCCATAGATGTTACAGAAAAAAACCGGATAGACCAACAGGTAGTTAAAGCAATTATTAAGGCGTAAGAAGACGAACGTTATGAAATTGGCGGAGAGTTGCATGATAATGTAAGCCAGATACTTGCCATGAGCCAGCTACGCCTTGGCATGATAAAGGATTATGTTGCGCCGGTCGGTTTTATAAAACACGAACAGTGCAGAGAATATATTACGCTCGCGATAAAAGAAAGTAGGAATTTGTCTCATCGCCTGGCGCCCTCATTGCTGGAGTATTCAACTTTGGAAGAAGCTTTCAATACGTTGCTCCACTCCTTCAATATGGGCAGAAGTTATAAACTTGCCCTTCATTTTGATAATGCCTTTGCTACATCAGCTATTCCGGAAGACCTTCAATTAAACCTTTACCGCATTTTGCAGGAGCAACTGAAAAATATCCTGAAATATTCCCACGCGGGCCTTATTGAAGTGGACGTTATTATTTACAACAATAAGCTTAAGATGCGTATTGCAGATAATGGTATTGGCTTTCACGTTAATACTGTAAAAGGAGGCATTGGCATGGCTAATATGAAAAGGCGTACAGAATTATTTTTTTGGCAAATTCAATACCGATTCATCGCCCGGTAAAGGATGTGTAGTAGTGGTAGATATACCATTGATAGCAATGGCCCAAAGCAGTAAATAAGCCTTTACCGGAAGCTGGCATTTGTAGCAGGTAACCTATAGTTTAATGGAACCTTAGACCGTAGAACTTGTTTATATACATTTTATAAAACCTTTTTGCGGTTAGTAAACAGGTACAATAAAAATAACTACACAATGGGCAATGAAATATAATTAATTTATATCCATAATTTTTTACCTCTTTGGTAAAGATCGTAATTGATAATGCAAATGGTGCAGCAGCAAACCATCGATACCCAAAATGTTTAATGGCATATTGGTTGCATTGGCATCTAAGGTGTTTAAAACAAACTAACAAACCACACAAAATTTTATTTAAAAAATAGGTTTGTTTAAAATCTTGATAGCAGATGACCACGAACTTATACCTGAAGGATTAAGTAATATTATAGCTCAAAAATACAGGGATGCAACAATTACGACGGCTTATCATGGTGAAGATTTAATTAAAAAAGTAGGTACGGGACACTGGAATTTGGTAATAAGCGATATATCGATGCTAAAGAATGCCTCCTTTGAAGCATTGGTGTATATAAAAAAAGTATTCCCCAACCTTAGGGTGCTTGTACTTTCTATGCATAAAGAAGATGTTTCCGGCTTAGGGGCATACAAATCTGGTGCTGCAGGCTATATAACCAAGGATGCCCCCATTGAGGAATTATTAAAGGCAATAGATTGCGTGCGCAACGGCAACAGGTATATTTCGCCTTTTATGATAAATATGCTGTCTGAAAATATGGTAAGCGATTATCAAAAACCATTGCATGAAAAGCTGAGCGCCAAAGAGTTTGAGGCTTTTAAGCTGTACTCGCAAAACAAAACTCCCACAGAAGTAAGCCAGATAATGGGACTGGAGCTAAGCACCGTAAGCACGTATAAGACAAGGATTTTTTAAAAATTAAAATTAACGACCAGCAGTGATTTAACTAAGTATGCGATTGAAAATAAATTTTATTAAGGAGGCCTTCAAATTAATTTATGCTACCAGCTCAAAAAACCGTTATGCCTTAGTGAGGTTACTTTAACAATTAATCTTAGCTACCTGCAAAGAATAGCAGCCGTAAAAAAGATGTTTATGAATAGCAGCCATTTTTTATTTTACTGATATATTTTAAAAGATATTTTCAGGCCATTTATTAACCAGGGTTTGCTGTTACAAAGAAATAACCCGGTAAGCTTTTAAAAAAAAGAGCATAACACTTCATTGGTTTTTAAAGTGTGCTGTGCTTAGCTATGAAAATTTATAGATAATGGCCACCCTTATCCATCTAGTTATTTATCTATAAACTGTATTTATTAAACTACTGTAATTTCTAAATTTGAGTTCAGATGATAAAAAACTTACCCTTAATTTTACCAGGGATCAGGGACTAAAATAACAGCCGGAGCTTAGTGTGTAAAATATCACTAAACAATATGCTGGTTTGCAATATCAATTTTTTTGAGATGCAGCAATATTTTTTAAGGTTATTGAAAGCTTTGAAATAGTACGCCTATGTTAGCAATTATCGCTCATAAATATCCTTCGCAGATTGTGTAAATGTTTGTTTGGCATCCAGGTCGTTAAACCTAACATCAACCAGGTAGCGCTTCTTCTTAAAAATGTATTCTTCTACAAACCAAATAATATCTGCCTGGTTGTTAACCATCGGCGTTTCGGCAACTTCATGCCCTTTACCCACTACTCTTTGAAAATAGTAAGGGTATTTCTTTTTTTCAAATACGCCTGCCAGCGAAGCAGACCCGAAAATACCCTTCCATAAAAAGCTCCTTTTGTTATAGTATACCAGCTTATCTTTTGTACCATGAAACATCATGATAGGCGAGGGTGGTGTTTTGTAAGAAGGCTTGCCGGATTTGCTAAAAATAGCGCCTGCAAAAGAAATTACCCCTGCATAATTAAAGCCCGCTGGCAGCACTGATGCGGTTTTTGTAGCATTGCATTTTTCCCATTCTGCCGACATTACGCTGATGGCGCCGGAGCTGGAGCCGGATAAAATTATTTTTGAAGTATCAATGCCATACAGGTCTGCATTGGCTAGCAAATAATTGGTGGCGCTATAAAGGTCTGTTACTGCCATCCCTATGGCGGCTTGCAAGGGCTTTGTATTAAACACGCCTAATTTTTTTCCTTTTAAGCCCAACCGGTAATCAATTGAAGCAACTATAAAGTGATGGCTAACAAGCAACTTAAAATACGCTGTGTAGTTTTTGCTATCCCTGTTGCCTGCAATAAATCCTCCGCCAAACATAAATACTATGCAGGGCCTTTTAGCCGTATCGTTATTAAGCCCATAAATATCCATTTTTAACGTATTGGTATCGGGCGTAGCAAACACAATTGTCTTTTTTTGCAGTAAAGTATCTTGTGCAAACAAACAAACGTTCATGCACAAACAAAGAACGGTAAACAAATAAATCAATTGATTTTTATAACTGGGCGTTCCAAACATAGTTTTTTTTTATTTTTTAAAGATACATTTTAAATTGTCTGGTTAAATTTTTGAGCTAAAACAGAAAACGCATTTGAAGCCGGTTTATACAGTAACACTACATCCCGTGAAACGGAAAAAAGCATGGCACGCAATTGGCTTATAGAAAAAAATCCGTTTTTACAGCAAATACGCCTTTTATCGCAAAACTTAATATTGTCAATGTTATGTAATCATTAAATTTGCTTTAATAATTAATTTACAAAAATAAAATAGAACAACAATGACAACAGAATCCCCAATTGAAAAAGACACGCCAGCAGTAAAGATGGAAGAAAATAAAGTGGCTCCTAAAAAGGTGAAAAGCGCAAAGCTTGCACCGGTTGCAAAGAAAAGTATTCCAGCCGCAAAAAAAACTGAAAGTAAAGTGGCTGCTAAAAAAATAAAAAATGCAAAGCCCGCCCCAGTCGCAAAGCAACTTGCTGCACCAGCAACAAAAGCAGCAGAAACTAGAGCAGCAGCCCCAAAAGCAGCAGCACCAAAAGCAGCAGAAACTAAAGTAGCCCCTAAAAAAGAAAAAAAAACCAAAGAAGCCTCTGTAAAAAGCGAAAAGAAAATTTTACGTGAAGCAATTGAACTGAGCATTGAAAATACTTTCCCAAACATTAAAAAAGCGGTTGGGGAAAAGAAATTTAACAAGCAAGTAAAAAAAGCCAGCAAAGTATTAGTTAAAGGTGCTGCTAAAACAAAAAAGTAGGGGCTAAAAATAAGAATCAGATGAAGACGCAATTTTTTTAAAATTTCTACTCGATTAAAAAAATTATAGGTTTTTATTTACAGCCTATAATTTTTTTTATCCGGTTTCAATCATTCTTGAGTATAGCAGTTTTATCCCCTGCTAACCCCGTGCCCTTCAATATTACCCACCAGATTTTAAGCCAACTATGCCTGCTAATATCAGCAATAAAAAAAGCATCTGAGAAAGATGGAATGGCTGTTTTAATAAACCTATGTCAATAATTTTTACACCAACAATTGTAATGCCCATCCAAACTGCCAGTGCTGTGCCGGTGGGTATGGATTTTAAGGCTATAGAAAAACAATAAATATTTACCAGCCCAAAAATGGTGTTGCCAATAAAAGGCAATAACAACAACGTGCTTGCCCCATCATCAAAAAAGTGCAGCCACCTGATAGCTATTATCTTTTTCATATCCATATATTTCAACGAAAAAGTCCAGGCAACCTGGAA
>JAYVUJ010000275.1:0-2320 GCA_043788035.1 Ferruginibacter sp.
GCAGGTACAGTAATGTCATCCAGTAAATCAGCATAAACAGGGTGCGTTACCATTAGGATATATTTTCCCGGAACGATGTTTTTTAATTCAAACTTGCCATCTTTATCACTTCGTACAAATTTAAATAAGGTAGAATCTACAGGTTTTAAAAGAGCAATTACCACATTGCTCACCTCTTTTTTATTAGTAGTGTCAGCAATAGTACCAGTAACGTATTGCGCTGAAGCAAAATAACTAAATAGCAAAAGAAAAAAACAAAGAAGGGATACTCTGTTAAGCTGTGTCATAAAAGGGTTGGTTATTTGGTAACAGGTGAAATACTTGTAGAAATAATTTAAATATATCTATATTCATCAGGAGTATCCTTAAATTTACGTTAAGCAAATCTTAAACTTTTTCAGCCTATATAAAAAACTATTCCATCAATGGTTAAATTATATCACCAATGGTAAAATTGCATGTATATGAATATAGATAAAACAGTACCACCCAATAAAAAATATGAAGAAGTACATTTTGTAAACAGCACCAAAGCCGTTTGGAACTACTCTTTATTTACAGATACAGATATTACTAATTATCAGCAAGGCACACTTTATAACGGCTACGAATTGTTTGGCAACCACGCCGTGGAAGTGTTGGATACCCCAGGTTATTATTTTGCGGTATGGGCGCCTAATGCAACGGAGGTATCTGTTGTAGGCCATTTTAATAACTGGCAAAAAGGCGAGTATGTGCTTTTTGTACGGTTAGATAAATCTGGCATCTGGGAAGGCTTTATCCCCAACTTTAAAAAGGGCGAAGCTTATAAATACCATATTAAAGGCTATAAAGGCGCGGCAATTGACAAGGGAGACCCGTACGCCAACTTTTGGGAAAAACGCCCCGAAACTGCGTCTATAACATGGAACATGCAGTACAGTTGGGCAGATGATGGATGGATGCAAAGCAGAAAAAAGCACAACAGCCTTAACAGTGCCTGGAGTGTGTACGAAATGCATTTGGCAAGCTGGATGCGCCCCGATAAAAATGACGAAGAAACCTACAATACCTACCAGCAAATAACCGAGCGTTTAGTGCCTTACGTTAGCGACATGGGCTTTACGCATGTAGAGCTGATGCCGGTAATGGAACACCCATTCGATGGCAGTTGGGGCTACCAGGGTACGGGCTTTTTTGCGCCTACAAGCCGCTTCGGCACACCAGAAGATTTTATGGCTATGGTAGATGCGTTTCACCATGCGGGCATTGGCGTTATTTTAGATTGGGTGCCTTCTCACTTTCCATACGATGCGCACGGGCTGTTTATGTTTGATGGCACGCACACCTACGAATATGCTGATATGCGCAAAGGCTTTCACCCGGATTGGAACAGTTATATTTTTAATTATAAAAGAGGCGAAGTGAAATCTTTCCTTATCAGCAGTGCCCGTTTTTGGTTCGATAAATTTCATATCGATGGTATTAGGGTAGATGCTGTGAGCTCTATCCTGCAACTGGATTATAGCCGTAAAGAAGGGGAGTGGGAGCCCAACGAATTTGGTGGCAACGGCAATATAGAAGCCATTGCTTTTGTAAAAGATTTAAACGAAACTATTTACCGCGATTTTCCTGATGTGCAGATGATGGCAGAGGAATCTACAGACTGGCCAAAAGTTAGCCGCCCTACATTTGCCGATGGGCTTGGCTTTGGCATGAAATGGATGATGGGCTGGATGCACGATACGCTGGATTATTTTAAGATGGACCCTTACTTCCGCCAGTTTCACCAGGATAAGTTCACTTTTAGCATGGCTTACTTTTATGATGAAAACTTTATGCTGCCCCTTAGCCACGATGAAGTTGTACATGGCAAAAGCCCGATGATAAATAAAATGCCTGGCGACGAATGGCAAAAGTTTGCCAACCTTCGTTTGATGTACACTTATATGTTTACGCACCCCGGCGCCAAGTTGTTATTTATGGGCAACGAGTTTGCGCAAACAACAGAATGGAATTATAAGAGCGAGTTGGATTGGGGGCTGCTGCAATTTAACCCGCATAAAAAAATGCAGCAATGCGTAAAGGCGCTTAACCATTTATATAGTGCCCAGCCAGCATTGCACCAACTGCAATTTGATACCCTTGGCTTTGAATGGATAGACCTTAACCATCGGCAAGAAGGCGTTATTGTCTTTAAAAGAAAAGGAAATAATAAAACCGAAGATATTTTGGTGATACTGAATATGACGCCCGTTGTACGCAGGGATTGGAAGCTGCGTGTATCAGGAAAAGCTGCGTGGAAAGAGATATTTAATAGTGACACAATCGATTTTTGGGG
>JAYVUJ010000276.1:0-3433 GCA_043788035.1 Ferruginibacter sp.
ATCACAGAAGATATCAATGACTTTTATTTTTCTTTTACGCCAATTTATTCTTCTGCAGCTTTGCTTGAAAAGTTAATGAGTTAAGGCTTCAATAATTTTTTTAAATCTTTTACGCCTTCCGTCGCGGGCTTTTTTATGAGGGTTAAATTGGGCGCACTACTAACATCCGGTATTTTTTTATCAATGATAAACTTAGGTAAAAATGGCGGCGCATATTGCAGCAACGAAGCAGCCGGATAAACTTGCAAAGAAGTACCCACCACAACAAAATAATCAGCGTCCTGCAAAATAGCCACCGCCTTTTCCATCATGGGCACTTCTTCTTCAAACCAAACAATATGCGGCCTTAGTTGAGATCCATCAGTGGCAATATCTCCTACACTGATATCACCCTTTATTTCATAAATGGTATTGATATCATCAACACTACGCATCTTAAATATTTCACCATGTAAATGAAGTACATCGGTTGAGCCTGCACGCTCATGCAAGTCATCTATATTTTGTGTAATAATAGTTACGTCGAAATCTTTTTCTAATGCTGCTAAACCTATGTGTGCCGCGTTAGGTATTGCCGCTGCTACATCTCTTCTTCGATCATTATAAAAATCTAAAACAAGTTTTGGGTTTTTAGCAAAACCATTCGGTGTTGCTACTTCATACACATCATAGCCATTCCACAAGCCATCGTTATCCCTAAAAGTTTTTAAGCCACTTTCGGCACTTACGCCTGCGCCGGTTAATACAACTACATGCTTTTTATTCATGCAACAAACTTACATTTTTTGTGGCTTTACTATGTTAAGGACTAAGTTTTTATTTCAAAAAGATTGCTAAATAGTAGACTACCATTTTTTTAGCCATACCGTAAAAATATCTTTACAAAGTAAAAAGCGAAGGCTTTAAATCATCACTTCCCCCTCAGCTAATTCCATTACTATTTCCCACTCCTTTTCCGTAACCGGTTGTACAGATAACCTACCCAAGCGTACCAATGCCATCTCACATAAACGCATGTCCGCTTTTACCTGCGTTAGCGTAACAGTTTTTTTTAATTTTTTAAATGGCTTAAAATCTACCACTACCCAGTTTGCGTCTTCAGTAGTAGGGTCTTGATAAAATTCTTTTACCACCTTTGCTACGCCTACTATCTCCATCCCTTCATTACTGTGATAAAATAAAACCAATTCACCTTTTTGCATAGCCTTCAAATTATTGCGTGCGCCGTAATTCCTTACGCCATCCCAAAATGTTCGCTTGTCTAGCACAAATTGATCCCAGCTATATTTAAAAGGTTCCGACTTAATTAACCAGTATGGCATGATTGTTTCTTAAAAAATTGCGGATAAAATTCCCCGTCTACAAACTTATGAATCATTGACTAACTAGCTGCTAAATAAAGTTTAATAAACTTTATTATTTTTAAAACCAAGGCTAATAATCTGTCGTAGTTGTGAAAGAGTTACTTAACATTTTAAAAATTCAAAATTTTTTAAACATTAAAACAAACGTTATGCCCACACAAAATTCACACGAAAATGGCCTATTGGCAGTGGCAGAAGACAACATCAAAAATTTATCAAGAAGAAATTTCTTAGGATATATTGGCGGCGCTTCTGCATTACTTTTAACGGCAGCTGCCTGTAAAAAAAATGATTCGCCTTCCTCTTCAACAGGTGTAGACCTTGGAAGCAAAGACACTGGCATCTTAAATTATGCTTATGCCTTGGAACAATTAGAAGCTGCCTTCTATACTAAAGTGTTCGAATCTCCCTACACAGGCATTACCGCTGATGAAAGCGCTCGCCTTGGTGACATAAGGGACCATGAAATTTCTCACAGGGAATTTTTCAAGAATGCTCTAGGCACTAGTGCTATAATTAGTTTAGAGCTGAATTTTTCCACTATTAATTTTGGTACCAGGGATGGTGTATTGGCAGTTGCAAAAGCATTTGAAGATTTAGGGGTATCTGCATATAATGGAGCAGGACACTTAATTGCAAGTGCCGATTATTTATTGTTAGCAGGTAAAATTGTTTCTGTAGAAGCAAGGCACGCCGCATATATCAGGGACTTAATAACTCCAGGTTCATTTGCTGACGGGCTTGATTCCAACGCATTGGAAATGAGCAGGACACCAAGTGAAGTCTTGGCTATCGCCGGCACTTACATCAAAACAAAAATAAACGCAAGCAATTTACCAACCTCTTAAATTAATTTTATGAACTTACAGAATATAATAAACGAAATAGAAAAAGTAGATCCCGAAGTTTACGATAAAATAGATGGCAGAAGGGCTGCTATGAAAAATTTTACCAACTTTGGCAGTAAGATAGCGATGGCTGCTCTTCCATTAGCAATAGGTTCTATGTTTAATAAGGCTTATGCAAGCCCAACAGGAACTAAGGATGCTGTTATAGATGTACTAAATTTTGCGCTAAGCCTTGAATGCCTCGAATCTGAATTTTATAAAGCCGCATATGCCGCCGCAATGGCAGGTACTTTAGCTATACCATCAGGTGCGCCAATGATGGCTATCCAAACCATTCGTGACCATGAAGTAGCGCATGTTAATTTTTTACAAACCGCTATTACGGCTGCAGGTGGCACGCCTAAAACATATACAGCCATTAACTTCGATTTTACAGCCAAAGGAACTTTTCCTACAGTATTCAGTGACTACGGTTTATTTTTAGCAGTAGCTCAAACTTTTGAAGATACTGGCGTTAGGGCTTATAAAGGTCAGGCTGGTAATTTAATGAGCAATAAAGCAGTTTTGACTGCTGCTTTGAACATACATTCTGTTGAAGCAAGGCACGCATCTCATATTCGCCAAATGCGCAAAGCAAATGGTTCATTAGTGCCCGCTGGTGTTGATGTCAAGCCATGGATTACATTGAACCAAAGTGGTATCGCAACATCTGCTGTACAAGCAAGTTATGATGGTGAAGAGGCTACAATGCAAGCTACTATTAACCTTATAGGTATTAATGGGTTTACAGCTGTAAATGCAAACATTGCTTCCGAAGCATTTGATGAACCATTGACAAAAGAACAAGTAATCACAATTGTTACTCCTTTCTTTAATTAAAAAACTTATTTTAGTTGGCTGTGCATACGTAATGCACAGCCATATTTAAATAAATTAACCCTGTAAAATACTTTACGTACTTTACAATAAATTTATATTTATGTTACACATAACTTTTCTTGCAATGCCAGGTGGCACAGAATGGATTTTTATCTTATTAGCTGTAGTGCTTTTATTTGGTGGTAAAAAAATACCAGAATTAATGAAGGGGTTAGGCAAAGGCGTACGCGATTTTAACGATGCAAAAGACTCTGTAAAAAACGATATTGAAGAAGGTATGAAACCGAAGCCGGTAGCGGTTGTAGAATCATCTTCCACAAAATAATGTTTCGTTTACCCTTA
>JAYVUJ010000277.1:0-6249 GCA_043788035.1 Ferruginibacter sp.
ACAGTACACAAAAATTAGCTCCCCTACAATTTTCAAATTTATTTTAAGCATTAAGTATCTTGGAGGGATGATGCTGTTTTAATTTGTTGTGGCTCAAACAATTTTCAAGCCGAAAGAAGCGTACAATATTATAAACTTTATCAAACAGGATACCTACGACTAACTAGTGAATTAATTTGAAGATAGCGTTTTTATTAGTAAAAAAGAAAAGAAACCCTAAAAAAATTTATTGCCAAATAAGTTTACTTTTACAGCATAAACAAAAAAATATGAGTTACGAATTAAGTGGTAAATTAATTACCAAATACGATACGATACAGCGTACAGAGTCCTTTAAGATCAGGGAATTTTTGGTTGAAAAAACAGAGGATATTGGCGGAAGGTCTATTACCAACTACTTAAAGTTTCAATCCACTCAAGACAAAACTGGCATTATCGACAAAGTGAATATTGGTGACGAAGTTAAAGTGCACTTCAATATTAAAGGAAGCAAATGGGAAAAAGATGGCAAAACAAGTTACTTTACTAACCTTGATGCATGGCGCATTGAACAAGTAGCGCAAGGCAGCGCCAATGAGCCGCACACAGACAGTGAATATATGGAGCCACTGAATTCATTTTCATCCTCATCGCCAGATACTATTGATGACCTGCCTTTTTAAAAAAAGCAATCCTACAATAAAGTAATTAACTATAATGTATATGGCCACAGTATGCTTACAAGCTATATTGTGGCCATATACTAATTTAAAGATCTTCCATCATTTAAATGCCTTCGGGTTTGAGTAATGCAACAAAAAATTTCGCTCAAACTACTTCCTTCCGTAGCCGCAGACGATGCTGCTATTAAAGTACTGATAGCAAAAACTTCCAGCAAAGAATTGAGTGCCATTACAGGCTACCTAATCCATAAAAAATCTATAGATGCAAGGGGCAAAAAAATTTGGGTAAACCTTACCGTAAATGCTTTTATTGATGAACCTTTTCAGCAAAGAGAAAGCCAGCAATTTAATTTTAAGGATGTGCGGGATGCCGAAAAAAAAGTAGTTATAATTGGTGCTGGCCCAGCTGGTTTATTTGCGGCCCTGCAATTAATTGAACTCGGTATTAAGCCCCTACTTTTAGAACGTGGCAAAGATGTAAGGGCAAGAAGAAGGGACCTTGCCATACTAAACAAAGAAGGCTTTGTTAACCCAGATAGCAACTATTGTTTTGGCGAAGGCGGCGCCGGTACTTACAGCGACGGAAAGCTATACACCCGCAGTAATAAAAGAGGCGATATAGACAGGATACTAAACCTGTTTGTATATTTTGGCGCAGAAGAAAAAATTTTGTACGAAGCGCATCCACATATCGGCACTAATAAATTACCGGCCATCATTACGGCTATGCGCCAAAAAATTGAGGGCTGCGGCGGCGATTTTTTATTTGACAAAAAAGTTGTTGACTTCATTTTAGTAAACGAAAAAATTAAAGCCGTTAAAACAGCAGATGGCAACCAGTTTGAAGCCAATGCTTTTATATTGGCAACCGGCCACTCCGCCCATGATATTTTTAAATTACTGCACAGCAAAAAAATACTGATAGAAGCAAAGCCATTTGCATTGGGCGTACGAGTGGAGCATCCGCAAAGCCTTATAGATTCTGCACAATACCATTGCGCCGCACGAGGAGAATATTTACCACCAGCAGCATACAGTTTAGTGCAACAGGTAAACGGGCGTGGCGTATTCTCTTTTTGTATGTGCCCAGGAGGCATCATAGCGCCCGCTGCTACCACGCCAGGGCAGTTAGTGGTAAATGGCTGGAGCCCATCTAAAAGAAACAACCCTTATGCCAACAGCGGCATGGTAGTGCAGGTGGAGCTGGATGATGTGGTAAGAAAAAAAATGATCAACACCGCCAGCGAACTTGCCATGCTACAGTTTCAACAACAGATAGAAGAAAAAGCCTTTGCCGCAGGCGGAGGAAATTTTGTAGCGCCGGCACAACGGCTGGTCGATTTTTCAAAGGGCAAGCTCTCCAACAATCTTCCCGGCTGCTCTTATCAGCCAGGCTTAAAGGCTGCTCCGTTAAACGAGGTTTTGCCCGATTTTATTTACAATGCACTAGCGCAGGGCTTTATAGCATTTGGCAAAAAAGTTAAAGGTTATTACACCAACGACGCTGTGGTAGTGGCAACAGAAAGCCGCACTTCATCGCCGGTGCGCATACCAAGGCATGCCGAAACACTTACCCATCCTCAATTAAATAATTTATACCCTTGTGCAGAAGGTGCCGGTTATGCAGGCGGTATAGTAAGTGCGGCTATGGATGGGGAAAGGGTGGCGCATCAATTGGCGAAAGTGCTAATTGGTTCATAATCTTAATTTTTAAAAGCTTAGTTTTTTGGGCGCCCCTTCGACCTGGCTATCCGCTGTAATCTTTTTTGCGGGCGGCCGACAAAAAAGGATTTCCGCTGCTATCCCTGGCGCTTCAATTCAAATAGAATGCTTCAATCAACTATTAATCTACTCACACAAAAAACAACCATGCCGCTCATAAAGTCTTTAGTATAGTTTCCTTTTTACAAGCCAAAAATTTTAGTAGTATTACATCTAAATACGGAAACCAATGAACATCCTGGAGCTACAAAACTTACAAAAATACTTTGCCACCCAAAAAGCTGTAGACGATATTAGTTTTACAATAAAGCAGGGAAGCATCTTTGGTTTGCTTGGCCCTAACGGTGCCGGCAAAACGACTTTACTCCGCATGATAACCGGTATTTTTTATCCTGATAAAGGCAACATACTTTTTAGTGGAAAGCCATTTGATCCTGTAAAAGATGTAGGTAAAATTGGCTACATGCCAGAAGAAAGAGGCTTGTACAAAAAAATGAAGATTGGCGAACAGGCACTTTACCTGGCACAATTAAAAGGCTTAAGCAAAGCCGATGCAATGCAAAAAATAAAAGCCTGGTTTATTAAGCTTGAAATGGAAAGCTGGTGGAATAAAAAGGTAGAAGACCTAAGCAAAGGCATGAGCCAAAAATTGCAATTTGTAACCACCGTACTGCATGAGCCAGAACTTATAATATTAGATGAGCCCTTTAGCGGGCTTGACCCTGTAAATGCCAACCTTATAAAAGACGAGATCTTCAACCTGGCAAAAAACGGCAGCACCATCATTTTTAGTACGCACCGCATGGAGCAGGTTGAAGAAATTTGCGGCCACATTGCAATAGTAAACAAAGGCAAAAAAATATTAGACGGTACCGTAACGCAAATAAAAAATCAGTTTAAAGAAAATGTTTATCGCCTTGGTGCAACAACAGCAGCACACCATTTAATGACGTATATTTTTGAAGTCATCAAGCATCAGCCAAATGAATTGTTGCTAAAACTAACGCATGATAGCACACCCAATGATGTGCTCAAATTTTTTATCAACCAGGATGTTGCCATCCATTCTTTTAATGAAGTATTGCCAACGCTTAATGAAATTTTCATCAAGCTTGTTGAAGGCACGCCGGAAGCAAGGCAGTTTGAAACCATTAAATAAGTAATTTATCAGTAACAATAAACGGTATGAACAAGACCTGGCTAATAATAAAAAGAGAATACATAACGAGGGTACGCAACAAAACATTTTTACTATCTACCTTTTTATTGCCCATAGTTATGATGCTGTTTATTTTTGGAAGCGCATTTTTTGCCATGTCATCCAAAGAGAAATTAAAAACAATTGCGGTTATTAACGACCCTGGCATGTTTAAAGCCAACTTGCAAGGCGATACTGCAAGGCTGGTTTTTGATTTTACAAATACAGTTGACAGCACAAATTTTTCTGCAAAAGGCTACGACGCAGTCTTAAACCTTAACAACGATTCTTTAGCCCGTAAATTCACCATCCATTCAAAAAAGCAATTGGGTATTGATGCGCAGGAAATGATAGAAAAAAAGTTGGACAAAGCTTATGAAAATAATCAGCTTCAAAAAAAAGGCATCCGTAAACAAACGCTGGATAGTATCAGCAAAATAGCAATTGGCGCTTTCTCTGTAGAAAACCGGCTTACAAGTAAAAAAGGAAAATCGCAGGAAGTAAATGCACAATTGAATTATGGCGTAGGCTTTGGCAGTGGCATATTGATATACATTACCATGTTTATTTTTGGCGCTATGGTAATGCGTGGCGTAATGGAAGAAAAAACCAGCCGCATTGCGGAAGTAATGATAAGTAGCGTAAAGCCTTTTCAATTGATGATGGGCAAAATTATAGGTATCGCTGCTGTTGGGCTAACGCAATTTTTTTTATGGATTGTTTTGGTATTGATATTATCGACGGTGCTAAGTTTTTTTATACCACACGATGTATTGCAGCAAGCCAGTGAAATAAACAAGAATATGCCAGTAGGTGGCAGCAGCGCTATGGCAATGAAACTTATAGATATCAAACAAACTATAAGCACAGTTGACTGGGCGCAGATAATCAGTTTTTTTATGTTTTATTTTTTAGGAGGCTATCTTTTTTACGCATCTTTATTTGCTGCAATTGGCAGTGTAATAAACGAGGACCCTCAAGAAGCGCAATCATTGATGCTGCCGATTACTATGCCTATTATTTTTGCTTTCATCATTATGACCAGTAATTTAAATACACCAGATAGTACTATAATGGTATGGGCAAGCATGATACCTTTTACATCGCCCATAGTAATGATGGCGAGGATACCAAGCGGTGTTCCGTGGCAACAACTTGTTTTATCTATGGCACTTTTAATAGCGGGCTTTTGGTGTACTACCTGGCTTGCTGCAAAAATTTATCGCACTGGTATTTTAATGTATGGCAAAAAAGCCACGTGGAAGGAAATGTTTAAATGGGCATTTAAAAAATCATAAAGAAAGCCCCAGGTCATCTTCTCCATTTACATCTTCCTTTTCAAAAAAACTTTTATGTAGCTCTGCTTTTATGTAGTTAAAAATAAGCCCTCCGGTAAAAATTAAAATGCTAAGTATACACCCTACTATAAAACCAATTATACCGTACAAAATTGGCGAAGAGCCTGCTTCTGTAAAAGGCTCTTCGGGCTTATCCAATACAGATATTATTGGGGTAGCTTTTTGCAAGCGCCATGTTGCTTCCTCCCTGTTATTTACAGATTGGTCACGCTGCCGTAAAATACGGGTACGTTCCATAGATAAATTTTCTCTAGGAATACTATATTCCAGTTTTTCCATTGGTGTAAAAAAAGTGGAATTTTGCATTGTAACGGCTTTTTTATCGGCGATATCCAATAAATACTGCAGTGAATCTATTCTTTTAATGGTAAAATTATAATCGGATAAGGCTTTTGTGATTTTAAGGTCAATATAAAATTGAGACAGCTTATTAATAAAGATATTAGTAACAGGTGTAATCAGTTCTCTATAAGGGCTACTAAAATAAATCTCCAGAACGCCATTTTTACTCATTTTCACATCAAGGCTTTTACGTAAAAGCTCCCCTCCTAATACGGCTAAGGCAGTACTATCAGTAATAATCTCAATAGGGGTTCCCATAAAAGAGGTATGCTTGTTTACGTCTTGTACAATTAATTCTGTTACTGTTTTATTGCCTAGCTCAGGTATTCTTGCAGCAGCCACCCTTTCGCGTAAATTACGGCTAAGCGATAACTCAATAATATTAATAGCAGCCTCATTGCTGAAGCTTTTTTGTGTTCCTTCTATACCTAAAATACCGCTTAAGGCGCTATTGCCAATTGTATTGTCCGATGGAGCTGTTAAAGGGAACACTGTCGCTTTAGCGGTGTAAACAGACCTACTATTTTTGGCTTTTATATACAGCAATGCACCAACAGCAATACCGCATATAAGTATAACTAGCTTAAACTTGCCAAGCCTGCTAACTATGCCTTTCATTAATTCTGTACTAGTCAATTTAATTTATTTATCTTCTTAAAATAATATAGGTAACAAGCAAGGGTATTGCTGTAGTGGCCGCTTGTAAAACAAGCCCACTATAATCTTGGGTTAATGGCCTTTCTGGCACGTTTACAACAGACCCTTCTTCTACCTTTGGATAAAAATGCATAAAGAAAAAATTCTTTGTACGCCTGCTCCTACCATTTGCATAGGTTACAAAAACTCTTTTGCGCCATGGGCGTATGCCAAAACCGCCTGCCTTATCAATATAATATAACAAGCTGGTATGCCCTTTATCAAAAGTAATTTTTAATGGAGATTGAACCTTGCCTTGCACGGTAACAAA
>JAYVUJ010000278.1:0-3108 GCA_043788035.1 Ferruginibacter sp.
AAATAAAAATAAAAATATAACCTAATGATAGATCTTAAAGCATTTGAAGTATGGTTTGTAACCGGCAGCCAGCATTTATATGGAGAAGAAACTTTGCGCCTGGTAGCGGAACATTCCCAAACCATCGCAGCCTCGTTAAACAGCGCTTCGCAAATACCTGTAACGGTAGTTTTTAAGCCAACCGTAAAATCAACCGAAGAAATTTATAGTATTTGTGCAGAAGCCAATAACGCTAAGAATTGCATCGGCATCATCGCCTGGATGCATACTTTTTCGCCCGCAAAAATGTGGATTGGGGGCTTAAAAATATTGCACAAGCCATTGTGCCATCTGCACACACAGTTTAACCGCGACATACCATGGAACGATATCGACATGGACTTTATGAATCTTAATCAAAGTGCCCATGGCGACCGTGAATTTGGTTTTATGGTTAGCCGTATGCGCATCAACAGAAAAGTAATTGTAGGCCATTGGCAAGACCCTGAAGTGCTGCAACAAGTAAATGGCTGGTGCCGAAGTGCCGCCGGATGGAACGATTGGCAAGGCGCTAAGTTTGTGCGCTTTGGCGATAACATGCGCTACGTAGCAGTAACAGATGGCGATAAGGTAGAGGCAGAATATAAATTTGGCTATGCCGTAAATACCCATGGCATCGGCGACCTGGTAGCCGTTATCAACCAAACCAGCGATGCGGCCATTGATACCTTGATAGAAGAGTACGGCGACCAGTATACGCTGATGCCTTCGCTATTAAAAGGCGGTGAAAAATACAGTTCATTAAGAGATGCGGCCAAGATAGAAATTGGTCTGCGTGCCTTTTTACAAGATGGTAATTATAAAGGCTTTACAGATACTTTTGAAGACCTGCACGGCATGGCGCAATTACCAGGCATAGCGGCACAACGCTTAATGGCAGAGGGTTACGGCTTTGCCGGAGAAGGCGATTGGAAAACAGCGGCTTTAGTGCGTGCTATGAAAGTTATGGGTAGTGGATTGAAAGGGGGCAACTCATTCATGGAAGATTATACCTATCATTTAGACCCTGCCAATTCATTGGTATTAGGTTCTCATATGCTGGAAATTTGTCCGTCAATCGCAGATGACAAACCAAGCTGCCAGGTACATCCATTAGGCATTGGTGGCAAAGATGACCCAGTAAGATTGGTATTTAATTCTGCCGCAGGCCCGGCTTTAAATGCATCGATCATAGATATGGGTAACCGCTTTCGCTTGTTGGTAAACGAAGTAGAGGCAGTAGCGCCAATGCACGATTTGCCCAAGCTACCCGTGGCCCGTGTTTTGTGGAAACCATACCCAGATATGAAGGTCGGCTGTGCCGCATGGATACTCGCTGGCGGTGCCCACCACACAGGCTATAGCCAAAACCTTACCGCCGAAAATTTGCAGGACTTTGCAGAGATGGCTTCCATTGAATTTGCGCTCATCGGAAAAAACACCAACCTTTATCAATTTAAAAATGAGCTTCGCTGGAACGAAGTGTTTTATCAAATCAATAAATAGCCTTATTATTACAAACTAATTTTATTTTTAAGTTTTCGTCAAAAACAAATTGTCTGCATATGAACAAAAACCTCGCTCTCGCCGATTACATCGTATTCGTTGTCTATTTTATTATTGTGGCTGGGTATGGTTACAGCATTTACCGTAAACGTAAAAAGAACGAGCATGATGCTAAGGCTTATTTTTTAGCAGAAGGTACGCTTACCTGGTGGGCCATCGGTGCATCGCTGATAGCGTCTAACATTTCCGCAGAGCAATTCATTGGCATGAGCGGCGAAGGTTTTTTCTTAGGCATCGCAGTTGCGGCCTACGAGTGGCTGGCCGCTATTGCCCTAATCGTTGTTGCTATATGGTTTATACCAGTGTACCTTAAAAATAAAATTTACACCATGCCTCAGTTTTTAAAAACGAGGTATAACGAATCCGTTGCATTGATTATGGCGGTGTTTTGGTTGTTTTTATATGTGTTCGTAAACCTTACTTCCATTTTGTATTTAGGTGCGGTGGCCATCAATGGCATCGCCGGCGGCGGTTACTTACATTATATAATGGTAGGGCTTTCTATCTTTGCATTGCTCATCTCTTTAGGCGGTATGAAAGTGGTAGCATACACCGATGTTATACAAGTTGCCGTACTTATTATTGGTGGGCTTGTTACAACCTACATTGCCCTTACAACTGTAGGGGAGTACTTTGGGGTAGGGCAAAATGCCATCGCTGGTTTTAAAGTGCTGATGCGTGAAGCGCCTGAACATTTTAAGATGATCATCCCCAAACCAACTGCTGCATCTTCTCAAAATGATATCAATAAGTACCTTACATTTCCAGGCCTGCTTTCCTACGCAGCTGGTATATGGATCATTAATTTAAATTATTGGGGCTGTAACCAATACATTACACAACGTGCGCTGGGTGCAGATTTGCAGACAGCACGTACCGGTATTTTATTTGCAGGCATACTCAAGTTATTTATGCCCCTTATTGTAATGTTGCCTGGTATTGCTGCTTTTGTTTTATACAAAAGCAACCATTTGCCGCAGTTAACAGGTGGTAAAGATGGTGCTTATTCAGCCATACTAACCTTTTTGCCCACCGGTTTAAAAGGGTTGTCAGTAGCCGCCTTAACTGCTGCTATCGTAGCATCGCTGGCTGGTAAAGTAAATAGTATCTCCACCATTTATACGCTGGATATCCATAAAAAATATATCCAGAAAGATGCCGACGAAAGAAAGCAAGTGTACACCGGAAGGATAGCCGTATTTGCAGCCATGTTACTGGCTGTATTATTTACCTGGAACGATTTGTTAGGCATAGGCGGCGTAGGTGGGTTTACGTATATCCAAAAATATACCGGCTTTATCAGCCCTGGTGTATTCGCTATGTTTTTTCTGGGTATGTTTTGGAAAAGAACAACAGGTGCTGCAGCAATTGTGGGCGTACTGTTGGGCTTTCTTTTATCGGTAGTATTTAACGAGTATGCACCTGCCTGGTTTGGTAACGATACTTTTTTCTACACAGCTTATCCAAACGGAAAAGGCGGCTTTGAAATACCCTTCCATATTTGTATGGGCTTATCATTCCTGT
>JAYVUJ010000279.1:0-2362 GCA_043788035.1 Ferruginibacter sp.
GTGCAACATAAGCTTGTTGAGCCGGCCAACAAGGGCAATAACGCAGAAATGGTATTGATACCTGCCGGTACATTTGAAATGGGCACCAAAGCGTTTGAAGATAGCAAGCCGTTGCATGATGTTACCATCAATTCTTTTTGGATGGATGAACACGAAGTAACGAATGCCCAGTTTGAAAAATTTGTACAGGCAACTAATTATATCACCATTGCAGAGCGGCCGTTAAACCTAAAAGATTACCCCGGCGTAGCTGTAGATAAGTTGGTACCTGGCTCTGCGGTCTTCACACCGCCCGCTCATCCGGTGCCGTTAACTGATGCCATGCAATGGTGGACCTATGTAAATGCCGCCAGCTGGAAACATCCCAAAGGCCCTAACAGCTCTATCCAAAAAAAACAAACTGAACCGGTAGTACAAGTGTGTTATGAAGATGCCACGGCCTATGCAAAGTGGGCAGGCAAAAGGTTGCCTACAGAAGCCGAATGGGAGTTTGCTGCAAGAGGTAATAAGCCACACCAGCAATACTATTGGGGCAACAGCCTTAAGCCTGCGGGCAAGTGGGTAACCAATATTTTTCAGGGAAATTTCCCAGATAAAAATACTTTGGAAGATGGCTACAAAGAAGCGGCGCCTGTAAAATCTTTTCCGGCAAATGCATTTGGCTTGTATGATATGGACGGCAATGTTTGGGAATGGTGCTACGACTTTTACCGCCCTGATTATTATACTGGCAACCCTCAAAATAATCCCACAGGCCCAAAAGATAGTTACGACCCGGAAGAACCGGGGCTTGAAAAACATGTGCAGCGCGGCGGCTCATTTTTATGCAGCGACCAGTACTGCATCCGCTACAAAGCAGGAAGCCGTGGCAAAGGCGAAACTAGCAGCGCGGGTAATAACCTTGGCTTTCGTTGTGTTAAAAGTAATTAGGTAATTGGCTAATGTGCAAATTTGCTAATGAAGGGCAGCTTGCCGATTAAACAAAATCCTTTGCGATTAACAAGAGGATTTACATAAACCTTAGAGATATTATTTCTTTTACATTAGCTAATTGTTATTTCCCATTGTGGCTTTTTGTTTTTAATTAAACAGAAAACAGGCTATTAATATAAACCATTGTCATGGCACAGAAGCGGCATCCTACAGCACCATTTTTTCTTTTTAAAAAAATGCTGTTTTTAATTTATCCCCAATGTTGTGTTTGCAAGCATAGCTTATAGATTACGTAAGATTACTAAGCCTAGTTATCTACTATCCTTCCGAGCAGTTATCTTTACTTACTGATGAGTGTGTATTAATATGCACTCATCATAGCAAATAAATATAAACAAAATCGGCAATGAAGGTAATTTTAATAGTACTACTTTTTTTTATATCCAGTATCTTAAAAGCGCAAGTAACTATTTATGTATCGCCAAAAGGCATAGATAATAACATAGGTACAGCTACACAAAATCTACCATCTTTCCATGCTGCAATAATAAAAGCACTTAGTTATAACGAACAAGATGTCATTATCATCTTAAGTAAAGGCACTTACTTTTTTGATTCGGCTATTGTTATACAATCTTCAGGCTATCACCTTAAATCGTTGCACATAACTGCCCTTAATAATGATGCCGTAATAATAAGCGGCGCATTACCAATATCCCTTAATTGGAAGCCTTATAAAAACGGGATATTCCAGGCGCCCGCAAATTTCAATATTGCCCCGGATTGTTTTTTTATGGGAGATAAAAGCCTGTCCATGGCCCGATATCCAAACTTCGATTCGACTGCACGCATATTTAACGGTACCGCTGCGGATGCCATCAGCAAAGAACGAGTAGCGAAATGGAAACATCCTGAAGGTGGCTACCTGCATGCACTTCACCAGGGCGAGTGGGGCAGTTTTCATTTTTTAATTACAGCAAAAGATACTGCCGGAGAAGCAATACTGGAAGGCGGTTGGCAAAATAACCGGCAGGCGCCGCTCCATAAAAAATACCGTTTTGTAGAAAATATTTTTGAAGAGCTGGATGCACCGGGAGAATGGTTTTACGACGACAAGGCAAAAAGAATGTACCTCTATCCACCTGCTGGTGTTGATGTAAACAAACAACAATTTTCTATTAGCCGGCTCAATGATTTGCTGGTTATCAAGGGCGATGAAAATAAGCCGGTTAAAAATATTACCATCAGCAATATCCGCTTTACAGGAACTAACCGCACCTTCATGCTTACTAAAGAACCGTTGCTAAGAAGCGATTGGACAATCTATAGAGGTGGCGCTATCCTGCTGGATGGCACTGAAAATATTACCATCAATAATTGTGTTTTTAATACCCTTGGAGGCAATGCTGTGTTTGTAAGCAACTATAAC
>JAYVUJ010000280.1:0-5320 GCA_043788035.1 Ferruginibacter sp.
AAGATGCTATCAATAATAAGGAAGGCTTTACAGCCGTTTTTGTTTGGTTTAATACTGGCGGCAGCTATACTAGGAAGCAGTTGCAAAAGCACAAAAAAAATACAAGCTGCTGTTGCTAAAAAAGATACTGTTTCTGTAAAGATTACCAACACTACATCAGACAGGGATTCTATTTTAATGGTTAAGAATGCTTTGGTAAACGTGCATAGCAAAGAGAACGATTTTAAAACTTTTTCTGCCAAATTAAAAGTGCAATACCAGGATAGTAAAGGCAAGCAGCCTAACATTACAGCATATATAAGGATAATAAAAGATAGCCTTATCTGGATATCTGGCTATGCCACGGTTTTTAATATTGAAGCATTTAGGATATTTATAAATAAGGATAGTGTATTTGTGGTAGATAAAATCAATAAGCAGGTACAATGCCGTTCTATTGGTTATTTAACCGAGGTTACTGCAATACCTTTCGATTTTAAAACGTTGCAAAGCTTGTTGGTTGGCAACCCTATTTTTTTAGAAGATAGCGTGGTATCGTACAAAGAAACGGAATCAAAAATTTTGTTGGCAACAATAGGAAAATATTTTAAGCATTTGCTTACCATTGACAAGAGTAACGGGTTTTTAATACACAGCAAGCTGGATGATGTAAACGTTAACCGTAACCGCACGGCAGATATTACTTATAGCAATTTTGAAAATGCCAATAACATTAACTTTTCTACTTATAGGGAAATAACTGTGTCGGAAAAAAATAAGCTTGACATACAACTAGACTTTAAGCAGTGGGAGTTTAACAAAGAATTGACTATAAATTTTAATATCCCTAAAAATTATAAACGCAACTAAGCGTTTATTTGTACTTATGTACATTTGGGTATTGCCCGCCTAATTATTGCATAACAAATTCAATGCTGTTAAGTTAAGCCCTACCCTCTTTTTTGGAGACGTTAAGGTAAGGTTCAACCAAATATACCCTTAACTTAACGGCATTGGCTCTGAATTATTTTTTTATTTATCGGTAAATTCAGCATATGGCCAAAATCATTGTAACCTTCCTTTCTATTTTCATTTTTAGCACCAGCCTTTTTGCGCAAGCTCTGCCCAGCAAAGAGCAGCAAGACCTTGAAAGGCAGCGCCAGCAACTAAAGCAGGATATTGAAGAAACTCAGGAACTGCTGAATAAGAACAAAAAAGTTACCAAAGAAAATATGGGTACGCTTGCATTGATCAATAAAAAATTGGGCCTGCAGGAAAACGTGCTGGATAATATTAACCGCGATATTAATTTACTCGACAATACCATTTACAAATCTCAACGCGATATTAATAAAATGCAATTGCTGCTGGATACCCTAAAGCAGGATTATGCAAAAAGCATGGTGTACTCTTACAAGAACAGGAGCAACTCCGATTTTTTAAATTTTATATTTTCTGCCTCTAGTTTTAATGATGCCATCAAAAGGATAACCTACTTAAAAAGTTACCGTAACTACCGGGAAATGCAGGGCGAAAATATTTTGCGGACCCAAGATTTACTCAAGAGCCGTATAAATGAACTAAGCGGCAACAAAAAAAAGAAAAGTGCCGTACTGCAAACCCAGAGCAAAGAAATTAATGTGCTGCAAGCCCAGCAAGAGGAAAAGAATGACGTAGTAAAAAAATTAAAAGCCCAGGGCAAAGAGTTGAACAACCAGGTAGCTGCAAGAAAAAAGCAGATGCAGAAAGTAAGTAATGCAATTGCTTCGGCTATTAAAAGGGCTATTGCAGATGCAAAAAGGGAATCTGCGGCTAAGGATGCCGAAGAAAGAAAAATTAAAACTGCAGAAGTAAAAGCTTCCAAAAATAAAAAAAGTAACGCTGGTAATGACGAAGCTGATGCAGCAACCGTACTATCAAAAGTTAGTGGAAAGGCTTCAAAGAAACTTGTAATTATCCCTGTTGAGCGTGG
Organism: Ferruginibacter sp.; assembly: GCA_043788035.1. Lineage (GTDB taxonomy): Bacteria > Bacteroidota > Bacteroidia > Chitinophagales > Chitinophagaceae > Ferruginibacter. Next base: position 1,952 of record JAYVUJ010000280.1, read on the forward strand.
AAGTGTCTTATTAAATACAAATGAAGCGGTTGCATTAAATAGCAGTTTTATTAGTAATAAAGGCAAGCTTCCGTGGCCTGTAGATAAAGGCTATATATTATTGCACTTTGGACCAAATAAAGTAGTTGGAAATATTGAAGTTAACAGCCCTGGAATTACAATTGCCAGCGACGTTGGAACTCCTGTAAAAGTAATTTTTGGCGGGGAGGTTACTATGATTACTTATATAGACGATGCTCAGACTGTTACAGTAAAGCACGGTAGTTTTTTTACTACTTATATAAACCTATCGGATATACGCGTTTCAAAAGGACAAACTTTGCAAACTGGTCAGGTTATTGGCAAAGTGGCTATAAATTTTGACGGTATCGGTGCTATGGAGCTTTGGATGGACAATGATAAGATAGTAGACCTTAACCCCGAACTTTGGTTACGTCGCCGCTAATTCGACCACAAGGCTCTCGTATAATTTTTCGTATTGCGGCACTATATTATCAATGTCGAATTTAATAGCTTGCGCAAGGGCATTAGCTTTAAAACGATTATGCGTTTCCTTATCTTTAAAAATTGCCAGTGCGTTTTTAGCCATGTCTTGTACATCGCCTACGTTGCTCATGTAGCCACTGTAGCCATTAATATTTATTTCTGGCAACCCGCCTGCGTTGGTGGATATTACTGGTACTTCCGCAGCCATTGCTTCTAATGCCGCTAATCCAAAACTTTCATATTCGCTCGTTAATAAAAATAAATCTGCTATAGGTAAAATATCTTCCATTTGCTCTTGCTTGCCCAAAAACTTAATGTTGCTAATGGCAGCACAATCCCTGCAGATAGATTCTGCATAAGGCCTTTCAGGGCCATCACCCAATAATAAAAGCTTGCCGGGCATTTTTTCGTTTATCAGTAAAAAAGTATTAATCACATCTTCTACTCTTTTTATTTTACGAAAGTTGCTGGCGTGTACAATTATTTTTTCGCCGTTGGGTGCAATTAATTGCTTAAATGCATCTACGGGTTTGCGGTGAAATCGTTTTACATCTACAAAGTTGTGTATTACTTCTATGTTTTTGTCGATGTCGAAATTTTTATAGGTCTCTTCTTTTAAGTTGTGCGATACAGCCGTTAATATATCGCTTTCCATCATGGAAAAAGTTACTACAGGCTTGTAAGTTTTATCCCTGCCTACCAGCGTAATATCGGTGCCATGCAAAGTGGTAATTACCGGTACAAGGCGGCCTTGCTTTTTTAATATCTGTTTGGCCATATATGCCGCAGAAGCGTGTGGTATGGCATAATGGACGTGCATCAACTGAATGTTATTGTTGGTAATAACATCTACCATCATACTGGATAAAGCGGTTTCGTACGGCGGGTAATCGAATAACGGATAGGTAGGCACTCTTACTTCATGATAAAAAATGTTAGTATGAAAATGGCTTAGCCTAACTGGTTGCTGGTAAGTAATGAAATGTATATTGTGCCCTTTATCGGCTAATGCTTTTCCTAATTCTGTCGCTAATACGCCACTACCGCCAAATGTAGGGTAACAAACAATTGCAATGTTCATGATGAGTATTTTTTATGGTCGCAAAATTACCATTTTTTTTATTGATTAATTTTTAATGGATAAGTGGTAATTGATAATTGGATAATGGATAATTGATAGTTAAATAATGGATAATTAAAATTGCTGGTGACCAATGACTGAACAACTGGCTACTGATAATAGTTCGATACAGCAATAGTTGCTATATTGGATGGTTCAATAAAAAGGGCAATTAAAAATTATGAATTGTCCCTGACAGTTCCTTTACAATGAAATGGGGTTTGCAATCAAAGGCACCTGGCAAAAAACCCAAAACAATAAATTCTAAATTCACTAAGTTTGCCCAAACAATTAATTACTAATGCTGAAAAAATTTTTAACATTTATTGCTTTTATTTTTTGCTGCTTGTCAAGCACTGCTCAAACTGAAGATTCTATTACCATTAAAAAGATAAGCGATGAAGTGCTTACCAATGGTAAAGCGTATGAAAACCTCCGTTTTCTTTGTAAAAAAATCGGGCAGCGCTTAAGCGGTTCGCCATCGGCACAAAAGGCGGTGGAAGCTACGTTTAAAATGTTGAAAGCTGCAGGCGCAGATACCGTTTACCTGCAGCAATGCAAGGTGCCGCATTGGGTTAGGGGTATTAAAGAAACAGGGTTTATACAAACCGCAGGGCAAAAATACCCGCTGCATGTATGTTCGCTTGGCAACTCGCTGGGTACAGGGCTAAAAGGCATTAACGCTCCGGTAATTGAGGTGAGGAGCTTTAAGCAGCTCGATCAGTTAGGCGCTGCCATTATTAAAGGCAAAATAGTATTTTTTAATTTTGTGATGAACCCTACTTATGTGCAAACTTTTAGGGCATACAGCGAAAGTGGTATTTCTCGTTGGCAGGGTGCCAGTAAGGCTGCAAGCTATGGTGCTATCGGCGCAATGGTACGCTCACTGGCCAGTAATATGGATGATAACCCGCATACCGGCGCAATGAAGTACGACGATTCTTTCCCTAAAATACCGGCTGTGGCAATTAGTACCAACGATGCGGAATGGCTGAGCAGGAAATTAAAATTACGGATGCCGGTAACAGCATCTTTTACCACCTCAAGTTTTGTGCTGCCGGATACGATATCTTACAATGTAGTAGGGGAAATGAGAGGAAGCGAATTCCCCAAAGAAATAATTACTGTTGGGGGCCATTTGGATAGCTGGGATTTGGCAGAAGGAGCCAACGATGATGGCACTGGCGTAATGCAAAGCGTAGAGGTTTTACGGGCATTTAAAGCAACAGGCATAAAGACTAAAAGAACAATTAGGGCGGTAATGTTTATGGATGAAGAAAATGGCGGCCGTGGCGGCGATAAATATTTAGAACTGGCAGAAAAAAATAAAGAAACTCATTTGTTTGCTCTAGAGAGCGATGCGGGAGGATTTACCCCACGTGGTTTTAGCCTGGAGATGAGCGAGGCACAAATAAGTAAGGTTACACAATGGAAAGATTTGTTCCTAAACTACGGCGTGTACGATTTTACAGGGCGTGGAAGTGGCAGTGATGTTGCCCCTCTAAGAAAGATTGGCACAGCCTGTGCAGAACTGGTGCCTGATAGCCAGCGCTATTTTGATATTCACCATGCAGCCACCGATGTATTTGAAAATGTTAATAAAAGAGAATTGCACCTTGGCGCGGTAAATATGGCCATATTAATTTACCTGATTGATAAATACGGATTATAATAAATTAAAAAATAACAACAATGGAGAGTATTAAACCAGCCCCTTTACAACCTAAACAAATAGGTGGCTTTACAAAATTTTTAAGATGGTT